>NZ_JBGCCF010000003.1:0-257124 GCF_041262385.1 Lysinibacillus sp. RC46
TATGGAGACAACATAAAAAATAGAGAAATCCGAATTTGAATTCATTCAAATTCGGATTTCTCACTAATTGAAGCTAGTTATGTCCCAGCCTCTTTGTATTTTCTCTTCCCCTTCCTCTTACTTTATTATCTCTGTTTTCTTTAATTTTAATTTATGTTTTTGTGTGCTCGTCTTAATTTCAATGATCCAAACAATAAGAGACTCCCAATTATAGCAATGATTAAAATAGCAGTTGTTATTAAATCGTCAAACATTTGATTTTTATAGTAAAATGTCTTTCCACTGAGCGCTAAGAACACTTCGTTCAGTGGTATATGATTGATAATACTATTTAATAAGATGAAGAAAAAGAAACACATTTGATTGATTATACTTCCTAGTTTAGACCAACTACTACGTAATAGAAGACTGGAATCTTTAAATGAATCAGTTGCATCATAAGCAAGGCGATTTAATCTTACAGCCTGTAGTGATGAAAAGAAACCTATAAGGAAACCACCAATTGAGATTGTCCACGGTATCACAGTTAGTAAAATTCCTAAAACAAAAGCGATATTGATTACGGAAAGTGGATCATATTGTTTAAAATAACTTATGATTTTATTTCCTATAAATAATGAAAATATAATACCTAATCCATATGGCATATAAATATTGTAAATCGCGAAAGTATTACTTTTTTGCGATAATGCAAAAAAAGTACCATACAGTAGATAAAAATTAACTACCATACCTTGGATAAAGGAAAAAAAGTAAATAAACTTCGGTAATCGAAGGTGAATTTTTGATTTTGTAATCATTAAAGTAAGAACCGTCATTGTAATCAGGATACTTACAATTAATAATACGGTAAGAATTTGAAAATTCGTTTCACGGGTAGCTTTTATAACAAAAAGTAATAAAGTGAATAAAATAAATAATATAAATGATGATGCTGAAAAACGAGAAGAATGCAGTATGGCAATCGGGTATTTCGGCATATGTCTTAATGAAATATAGCATATTGAAAGAACAACCCCATAAATTACAAAAGCTAAACTTGGATGATTAGAGTTAGCGGTAAATAAAATTAACGGAACAATTATTATAATAGTTAGTAACGCGAATAAATAATGCTTTGATTTCATTGTAGTTCTAAAAAAGTGCTTTTCATGATATTGAGTTGTTGTGTAGAGTGGCAACAAAATACTCACTGCAATTCCCATAAAAACAGCAGATAGCTCAATCCAAATTGTTGAAAATGGTGCTAAAGATCCACATATTGTTCCGATAATTGCGAGGATAAGAAAACCTAACAATAATTCGCGGGTGTTTACCTTTTTCCTGAATGAGTTAATAAGAAAAGTACCTGTGTTTTGGAAAGCGTAAAAGATAATAAGCGGAAACCAACCATTCAAAATTGTATTGTAAGTATTACCAATAATAGTAAAAAGAAAATAAGGCAAAAATATTATGGTATTCATAATGGCATATGTAAAGTAATTGTATTTAGTCATAAAACCAACCTCTTTTACAGTTTATATTTTCCTACTTTATAGTGTTTATATTAGCATGAACTTTTGAGATAGGTTATACGAGACACCATCAAGCCTGATTTCATTCGTATCAAGTGGTTCACCCTGATCTCGACCCTTCTAGAGGATTGTCTCATTTGTACATTCATAAAAAGCACGCAACTCCTTCTCATTTATATAAGTAAAGAGTAACATCTTTGTATAAGATTTGAGCAGTATTGCATCCGTTCCAAGATGCCAGGCACATACGAAAAAACCCCTTTTAGCAAAACTGCTAAAAGGGGTTCCAACTATTTCTGCCAATTATTAAGTTCCTTTAACAACTCAGGTAGCTGCAATTTCTTAACATCAATCGGTGGTAACGCCTTGATAAATTCCTTACCATACGACTTTGTTGAAATGCGGCGGTCTAAAACGATAAAGGCTCCTTTATCCTTGGATGAACGGATTAAACGACCAAAGCCTTGTTTAAAACGCATGATGGCTTCTGGTAGTGATAGCTCATTGAAGGAGTTGCGACCTTGTGCTGTAATATGCTTTGCGCGCGCCTTAAATACAGGCTCTTCTGGTGAGGAGAACGGCAGACGTACAACGATAACCGACGCAAGTGAGTCACCCGGAACATCTACACCTTCCCAGAAGCTGTTTGTACCAAAAAGAACGGCATGGCTAAATTTTTGGAATGATTTCAGGATTCGCATACGACTACCACCCGTTACACCTTGTGCAAAGAGCATATAGTCATCAAGGAGTTCACTATCTTGAATAAGCTCCACTGTTTTTCGTAGCATGTCCTGAGCGGTAAATAGGACAAAACAACGTCCTTCTGTCATCCGCACTGTACGTGTAATGGCTTGGGCGACCGCTTCAATATATTCATCCTGTGACACATGTTGAATATCGGGCATATCTGTGACAATAAATGCCTTCGCTCCTGCATAATAGGATGGTGGCGCTTGTAGCTTTATTACTTTCACACTATCGGAAATACCGAGTTGACGCGTCACAAAGCGCTCATTGCCTGGTACAGTCAAAGTACCAGAAGTCCATACTATGCTTGCCTGCTTACGAAGTGGTGCAAGTACTTTTTCAATGATCGGCGTGACATTAACAGGCTTTTTAAAGACTTGCAAGCTCCCTGGAACACTCCGTAAATCAAATTCTAACCACACTGAATTATCATCCTGTGACGATAGGAAAATTTCCTCCCATTCAGCGATTTTTACTTTTAATTCACGGATCCAATAATGCCATTCTGATAATATATAGAGCTCATTTTTATCTAATTGCTCAATATTATTTTCAAAAGCCTGTCCTACTTCTGTCGCAAGATCAAGCCACTGCTGTGTGAGCTTACTTACTTGCAAAAGCGGTTCTTTTGCGAGCGATACATCCTCAAAAAATAAAGTGCATTTACTACTAGCTTGTTTCCCTTTTATTTGTTGCTGCATTTTTTGCACGGCTCGCTGAATAGTTTCATCGAATGTCCGTTGCAGGCGTATAAATTGTGCGTCTAGTCGTTGCAAGCTTTGCATAGAAACGCGTTGTTTTTTCTTAGCTGCCTGACTAAATTGCTGGAACAAAGCAGTTTCCTCCATCGTTCCTACTTGACCGAAAATATACTTCCACTGCGTATAGGAGAAGACTACTTCGTCCTGCTGCATGGCAGATTGTATAAATTGATGTGCTTCGTCAATGATCCAACCGTCAATTTGTGTAAAGATCGGTGTTTGACGGACTAAATCACTGAGTACCATGGAATGATTAGTTACAATACAATCCGCAAATTCACTATTTTTTAACGCTTGTTCATAGAAATCAAAGCCCTTCGAAGGTTTTTCATCAGGCATTTTGCGGATTTTCTCTAAAAATAGTTGGCCACCACCCGATACATTGAGCTCACTTAGCACACCTGTTTCAGTTTTAGTCAGCCATACGAGAATCTGCAAAATCGTGAAGGTATCATCATAAGTTTCGTCAGCATAAGCCATACATTGCTCAAAGCGTGCAACGTCAATATAGTGCTGCATGCCCTTAAGAACAGCAATATTTACTTTAGTGCCAAGGATTTTTTCAATCTTCGGTAGCTCTTCTTCAACAAGCTGCTCCTGCAAGTGTGACGTATATGTGCTAATCGCAATTTTTTTATCGACTGCTCGAGCATATAAAATCGCGGGAAGTAGATAGCCCGCTGTTTTACCAATGCCTGTTGAAGCCTCTATAACGCATTCCCTTTTGTCATTGAGCGCCTGCCAAATAGTATCCATCATTTCGAATTGTGCCGGTCGTTGCTCAAAATTTGGCATCACCTTTGTCATTAATGATGTTTTGTCAGCTGCTGTTTGTGGATATGATACAATTCCCGCATTATTTGGATGCTTTTTTCGTCCATCACAAATAGCCAAATTGCGATAGTAGGAGACATTCTCATTAGCCGTTACATGCTGTCTTTTAATTTGAAGAGCTTCAAAGAAAAGTTGGGATAAATTTGATTTCAATCTGAATGAACGTTTATGCATTTGTTCAAGAGTTAGCTGAGGGAGACAGAGTAGCTCCTTCCAGCAATGTTTAAAGAGTTCAGCAGTTGCTCGGGCATCGTCATCTGCCCGGTGTGCATTTGTTAGCTCTATATTTAAATCTGCCGCTAAATCACCTAGCTTAAAGCTCAGTGACATTGGGAACAATATTTTGGCAAGCTCAACTGTATCCATCTTTTTACCCTGCCATTTTGGTAAACCTGCACGCTTAAACTCTGCTTGTAAAAAGGATAAGTCAAAATCCGCATTATGCGCGACAAATACACAATCAGTAAGCAGTTCATATATGTAGTCGGCATGTGCCTCAAACGGCAAGGCATCCTTTACATCCTCATCCGTAATATGCGTTAAATCCTGAATGAACGTTGGGATAGCTTTACCTGGATAAATAAACTTCGTAAAGGTCTGCTCAATTTTCCAATCTTTCATAATAACAATTGCTATTTGAATCATTCGGTCCCCATTTGCTGGTGAATGACCAGTCGTCTCTAAATCAACAATTGCATACTTTTGACTTTCCATCATACATCTCAACTCACAGTTCACATTAGATAGATGAATTTTATCACATATTTGGCTCTACGGCATCCCTTCGCCTTTTAGTTTGGACACAAAAAAGAAGCATGTACAACTTGTACACGCTTCCTCTCTATTACATCACCGTTGCTTCTGGCTCATAGGTAATCATTTCTTTAATTGTATTGCCTTCGCCCATAATAGCTACTGTTGGCTTATGATCTTTTGCCTCTTCGTTATCTACGTACACATAAGAAATTATAATCACAATATCTCCACGTTGTACTAGGCGTGCTGCTGCACCGTTCACACAAATAACGCCTGATCCACGTTCCCCTGCAATAATATATGTTTCAAAGCGTGCGCCATTGTTGTTATTAACGATATGCACTTTTTCGTTTGGAAGCATCCCTACTGCATCTAAAATATCCTCATCAATCGTAATAGATCCAACATAGTTTAAATCTGCTTGTGTCACTGTAGCACGGTGGATTTTACTGTTCATCATCATTCGTAACATATTACAATCCTTCTTTCACATTAAAGATACAATTATCAATTAAACGAGTTTTACCAATATAAACGGCTACAGCTAAAAGCACTTGCTCCGTCTCAGCAGTTGCAGGTATTAAATCTGGATACGCTAATAGTTCAATATAGTCGATGTGGCCGTGTGTACGTGCTGCAATGTGTTCCTTTGCTTTAGCAAGCGCATTCGCAACATCACCATTCGCTAAAAAACTATCACGAGCAAGCTGGAGCGATTCATTAATTGCCGGTGCCTCAAGACGATCCACTTCACTTAAATAAACATTACGAGAGGATTTCGCTAAACCGTCCTCCTCCCGCACAATAGGTACTACTCGCATTTCCAAAGGGAAATTAAAATCGCGTACCATCGTAGCAATAATAGCAACCTGCTGCGCATCTTTTTGTCCAAAATAAGCTCGTGTCGGCTGTGCTAGGTGAAATAATTTTGATACGACCTGTAAAACGCCATCAAAATGTCCTGGACGGCTCGCCCCACAAAGAATGGTTGCCTGTTCACCCGCATGAATACGAATACCACCATCATGCGGATACATTTCTTCAACGCTCGGTGCGAAAATAATATCTACACCGACAGACTCTGCTAAAGCAGTATCCCGTGGCAAATCACGTGGATAGCTTTCAAAGTCTTCGGCTGGCCCAAATTGTGTTGGGTTAACAAAGATACTCATAACGACTAAATCATTTTCGGCATGAGCTGTTTTCGCTAGTGTTAAATGACCCTCATGTAAATAACCCATTGTTGGAACGAGTCCAATTGTTTTTTGAGCTTGCTTAGCTGCTTGAATTTCTACGGCTAATGCTTGGATTGTAGTGACGACTTTCATTACTTTACGCCCCCATATAGCTGATCCAATGCTTCCTCTTTCATTGTGAAGGAATGCTTCGGCGCAGGGAATGTACCTGTCTTTACCGCTTCTACGTAACTAGCAATTCCACTGCTTGCTTCTTGACCCATATTAGCAAACTGTTCCACAAATTTTGGTACATGATGTGAACCGTAGCTTAACATGTCATGATAAACCAACACTTGCCCATCAGCCTCAACACCAGCTCCAATACCGATCGTTGGAATAATAAGATTAGCAGATACCATCTCTGTTAGCTGATGCGGAATACATTCTAAGACGACTGCACATGCTCCAGCCTCTTGACATTTTTTTGCATCTTCAATGAGTTTCGTTGCCTGTTCAGCTGTTTTCCCCTGAACTTTGTAACCACCAAGCACTCCTGCTGATTGAGGTAGTAAACCTAAATGAGCTACCACCGGAATGCCAGCTGACGTTAATTTACGAATTGCTGGTAGAACATCGTCTGCACCCTCTAACTTTAGTGCATCTGCTCCTGTTTCTTGCATCATGGATACTGCCGTTTTTAACGTCTCATGTACATCACCATGGTATGAACCAAATGGCATATCCACAACAACAAACGTATCCTTTGCCCCTCGGCGCACTGCTTTTGCGTGGTGAACCATATCGGCTACTGTTACTGGCATTGTAGAATCATAGCCTAGTACGACCATACCTAGTGAATCTCCCACTAGAATCATGTCGACGCCTGCTTCCTCGGCAAATTTTGCAGCAGGATAATCATATGCAGTAAGCATAACGATTTTCTCACCTGCTGCCTTCATCTTTAAAAAATCTGAAGTTGTTTTCATCATGTAGTCCTCCTTTTTTAAGGAAAGAAAACAGAAAAACCCCTCTGTTCCTAAAATGGACAGAAGGGTAGTGTTTCGTTCGTCATCAAAAATCACCTCTCGTTGTTGTGTAGAGGCCATAACTTAATAAAGGGATACGGAAACAAATCTCTTTGAGAGAATTGCCCATTCCAATGAATCAAGTTATATTTTTGAACGCTTGTTTTCTTCCGTCCCTGTCATTAAAAGATCAAGGCAGATATTTATTGTAAATAGTTCTTACGTTTTTGAAGGTGCCGTTCACAAAAGGATACTGCCCTTCGCAAATACTATAACAGATTCCCCTAGTAATCTTCAAATATTATTTTCTAATAATTACGATCAATAAATATTACTAAATTCAAACCATTCGTTTCAGAAAGTTTGATTTTCGATAAACTTCATACACTGTAAATAGAAACAGGGCAAATAAAAATGTGAATAAACCAGATGTTACATTTGTAACTGGTACAAAGACGACATCCCAAAATGAATTAATTAAAGCGTGGAAAATAATACAGAGAAAAATACTTTTAGTGGAGAGGTAAATGATTGTCAATAAAAAGGATAGTGCTAAAGCTGTTAGAGAAAACCATAGGAAGTTCATGTTCATTTGGTTTGATCCAATGACGAACCATAATGGCAAATGCCAAACTGCCCAAATAACGCCCACAATAATTGTACTTGTGAAAGGAGACCATCTTTTTTGTAATGTAGGCTGTAAAAAACCACGCCAGCCAATTTCTTCTAGTCCTCCACCAATAATCATGATTGGCAATTCAAGTAACGCCAGATACATTGGATTCTCCATAGTCGCTCCACCCCATAGAGTTGGTAAAAAACACGCCGCAAATGCGAATCCGATTGCAAATAGGTACCATGAAACAGGAAGCTTAGGATTTTTCACATTATGGATAAATGATTTGAACTCTTCTTTAGTCGAATATTTCTTTTTCAACCAAATCTCACAAATTGCAGGAGTAATGCCGCCGAGAATAAATAATATCATTGATATTGCATTGCCAAACTCCAGTAAATTTAGCTGTGTTAACAAAGCTAAACTGCCCCATATTATCCAAGACGTAGCAAAGGTATAAAATAGAAATCTTCTTATCTCTACTCCCAACTTTAATCCTCTCCTTCTTTCGTACCCAATAGTAATAATACGGATTTGCAAAGTGTATTCATCAATCGAATCTCATCAAACTGCACTTGATCATTTGAGAACATTCCGTAACATTTTTGCAAGACAACGTCTCTCACAATGCCACCAATGGATGTCATCATAAAAGTAGATAAATCCTCTATCGATATCTCAAGCTGAAAACATCCTGAAGAAATACCCTTATGGATTGAATGAAAAATTTGTTGCATCAAATATTGCCCACTTTCATTTTCCACAATGTTCGATAAAATTTTCTTTTCTCTTTCTGGATTGTTAGCAAATAAAATCGTAAGCTCAAATTGAATTTTGCCAACTGTTGATACGTTTTCCTTCATGTACTCTCCAAGAAAACTAAATAATTTAATGATTGTTTTTGAGGGAGAGTTACTCGCACCCGTAATTCCATCGATAATATGTTTATAGTCTGCGTTAGCATTTACTTGATTAATAACATCAACAAGTATTTCATCCAAGTCTGAATAATAACGATAAATCCCACCTTGACTTACTCCTGACGCTTTAATAATATCCCTCATCGTAATGTCATAGAGCGGCTTCACTTTACATACTGCTATGGCTGCTTCTAAAATGCTGTTTTTCTTTTCCTGTACATATTCATGGCTTACCTTTGGCATTATCTTTACCTCCAAACATTTAAAATGACACCATTGTCATTTTATCGTAATTCATATACCTTTTATTGTAAATTTAAAAATGACACTACTATCATTTTTAATTTCCGTTTGAACTTTTTTAATAAAGTTTGACAATTCAATGTGATATGTAATATACTTCCACCATACTATACGACGTATAATATAAAATCTTGTATAGGTAATACATTGTGAGGTGAGAGAAGATGACATTTCAACTTGGCTCAGCTTTACTTGACGCTTGTGTACTCGCCATCGTCGATAAAGAGGATGCTTATGGTTACTCATTAACACAGCAAATACAATCCGTGATGGATATATCAGAATCTACGCTGTACCCAGTATTACGTCGTTTACAAAAAGCAAATTGCTTAACAACCTACGATCAGCCCTACCAAGGCAGAAATAGACGCTATTACCAAATTACTGATCAAGGTCGAATCCGATTACTGGAACTATTAAAAGAATGGCAACAGTATAAAGAAATGGTTGATTGTGTACTTATAGGAGGGAAATATGATGAATAGAGCAAGCTATTTGAAAAAGCTACGGGGGAAATTACAACGTCTTCCAGCGCATGAGATTGATGCTGCGCTTGCCTATTATGAGGAATATTTTGATGAAGCAGGAGAGGAAAACGAACAGCGGGTCATTCAACAACTAGGCTCCCCTTCTCATGTTGCATCACAAATAATGGCGGACTATGCATTAAAGGATTTAGAAGCAACTTCAAATTCAAATTCAAATTCGACTAAGAAGAATATGTCTGCGATTTGGCTTATCATTCTAGCAATAATATCTGCCCCACTTTCTTTACCGCTACTTGTAGTTGCTATAGCACTTATTTTTTCATTTGGAGCAGTTATATTCAGCATTATCATCGCAATTATCGCAACTGTACTTGGTATCTTTTTCGGTGGAATCGCTGCACTTATTTCAGGCTTCTTCATTTTAACTCAGGACTGGCCAACAGCCTTACTCTTTATGGGTGTTGGCTTTATCGTAACAGGTTTGGGCATCCTACTTTTCCCAATCGTTACACGTTTGATCAAAACAATCGTTGTTGTTTGTGTTGAAGCATTAGGTAAACTATTCCATAAAATAACGAAGAAGCGGAAGGAGGGATACTAATGACGTCCCGATATACCCATATTGCCATTACTATGATCGCTTTAGGCGTACTGTTAGCTCTAGTTGGTTTTTTCTCCGGTGGGAAATGGAGTTTTGTCATAAATGATGAAGGTATCCAACTGCCTGAGAACAATAAACTAGTAAACAATTCCTATAAACTAGATGATTTCACTAATCTCAATATTATCAATCACTATGGAGATGTTGAAATTATTACTAGTGATCGTTATGCACTAGAAACAAATGTTATTAAAGATGATGATGTGACGTACAGTATTAAAGATAAGACATTAACTGTTGAAACAAAGAGTAAGAAGAAGAATGGTTTCGAATTCGGATTTTTCAGCTTCAGTACTCCTTCCATCAAAATCTATGTTCCTTCAGATGTAAAATTGAAAACCGTTGTCCTTGATAGTAATTTTGGAGATATAACCATTCGTGGTCTAAATTATCAAGAGTTAAATCTTATTGAAGATTTTGGAGACATACTATTGAAAGACACTACTGGTGATAAAACAGAAATTACACAATCGTTTGGTGATATGAAGCTACAACAATTTTCAAGTAATGGCTTCGTTGCTGAAAGTGAACATGGTGATATTAACATAGATGGAACATTAAATGGTCAATCCACTATTACATCTGACTTCGGAGATACTACACTTCATTTACAAAATAAAAAAAGTGAACTTGGCTATGAATTAGAAACTGACTTCGGGGATCTTACAGTTGATAAGACAGATCAAAACAGCAAGGTAACGCAATCTTATAACGGTGATAACCAGTTAAAAGTAACACTTTCTTACGGTGACTTACAATTAATGTTAAAGTAAAGGGCTTTGGCAAAACGAGGAGTTGATTTCCGTTCCGGCTAGGCGCTTTGTCGCTGACGCTTCGCTTTCGCACAGAAAACATTTGTCGCTGACGCTTCGCTTTCGCACAGAGCAAAGCTTCCTGGGGCGTACGATGAGCCGCTTCTCTTTCGCTCCAAGAGCAGATAAATGATAATGATTAGAAATTTTCATCAGAGCAATCGATTCTTGTAAGTGAAGGCAATAACCGAGGTGAATCAGGTCAGTTACGCCGTCATCTTGGAGATAAAATTCGATTTATGAGGTGATCATTATGAAAATTAGAAAAGCAAACATTAAAGATGCTCAAGGTATCGGAAAAGTACATGTTGACAGTTGGCGAACGACTTATAAAGGCATTCTTCCAGATGATTTTTTGAATAACTTATCTTACGAGCAGCGAACAGAATTATGGAAGAGGAATATTTCAGATGCTACGAATTATGTACTGGTAGCGGAAAATGAACAAGGTGAAATAATTGGCTTTGCAACTGGTGGCACACGAAAAACTAATTCAGTACCCAATGCAACTGATTTAACATCTATCTATCTTTTAGAAGAATATCAAGGAATGGGAATCGGGAAGCAACTACTCAAAGAAGTATTCGCCTATTTTAAACAAAAAGGATACGAAAAAGTATTTGTTGAAGTATTAGCAGAAAATAAAACACGTGATTTCTATGAATATTATGGTGCACAATATGTCAATAACGTAGAAATTAAAATTGGTGGAAAAATAGTAGAAGAGCTTATTTATGTATGGAATGATATTGATGAGGTTACAAATGGGGCTTTGAAATAAAGTCGTACCGTTTATGAAAATTGTACCATTTTAAGTAAATTAATACTGTTTATAAAAAAGTTGCACCGTTTAACTCCTTTGGATGTACTTTGTCTAAAGGAGATTTTCATGAAATAACGACCTCTCATAAAATTGACATTTTGCGAAAAATATAAACTCATATACAGAAATGGGAGAGGAATCATTAATGAAAAAGTTAATAAGTACAATTTTAAAAACAGTTATCTTTTTTATTGGATGGGCAATTTTAATTTCTTTTACGCCTGATATACAAACAAATAATCAGGCAGTATTACGATTATGGTGGGAATTCGTACCACTTGCTTTAGTAGTTTTATTATCTATTATTTTTGTTTCAGTAATAGAAAAGGGTAAAATTAAGATCCCCATAGCTTCAAGATTCTTTAAAAATTCTCTAATAGGTGTTGTAATGGGTATCTTATGGTTGGGTAGCTTGGTAGCTGTCCTTTTACTTACAAAGACATTAAATATACATGGCAAAACAATATTGATTACATATGGATTTGGATTTTGGCATCATTATTGAATGTTGTAATGCAAGAATTGTTGATGAGAGGTTATCCATATCAATTATGGAAGCATAAATATAATGTAATTGTGGCAACCTTTTTAACTACTCTTTTATTTTCTGCGATGCACGGTGGAGCATTTGAAGCAGGTATTATCCCAGTGCTCAATGTTATTTCAATGAGTATACTTGTAACATTACTATTAGAATACACAGGCACAATTGTAGCACCTATAATTGCTCATTTCACTTGGAATACAATTGGAGCGATTATATTTGGCGGTGTTTCTTTGGCAAGTGATTATCCAAATCTCTTAAACAGTACGTTTCAAGGAAATCCATTACTATCAGGTGGCATCTATAAAATTGAAGGCAGTATTATTGTCTTAATTGTTAATTTAATTCTAATTACATACTTGTTCATATTAAATAAAAGAATGTCTAGCTAAAAATTAAATCATCAAATATATAAAAGAACGTATATTCTCTGATTGAAAATATACGTTCTTGTTTAATTAAAAACAGATAAGCAAGTACTCACGAGTATGCTAGTACTCTATGCTCTACAAAATTTTTATATCTCCAGAATAAATTGTTCGGACAGTGCCATCATCCTCTGTTAGCTGTAGTACACCTTCGTCCGTTATTCCACTGGCAATGCCTTCAAAGCGCCCGCGTAAAGTCGTTACTTCAATACGTTGTCCAATAGTACATGACATTTGTTCCCATAGCTTTTTAATGCTAGCAAAGCCCTCCTTCACGTATAAATCCGTGAATTGTTCTAAATATTGAAGAATAGATGCAACGAGGGCTGCACGATTAATTTCCTCACCCGCTTCTAAACGTAAAGATGTAGCTATATCAGCAATTTCTGGGGAGAAATCTGATTCGACTTGGTTTGCATTAATACCTATGCCTACTAGCAGTGCTTGTACACGGTCTGCCTCAGCCTGCATTTCTGTTAATATACCTGTACACTTTTTACCGTTAATGAGCAAATCATTTGGCCATTTAATGGCTGGTTCAATTTGTTTATATAATGTTTTAATAGCCATCGTAACCGCAACTGCTACGACAAGCGTATACGATGAAGCTTGCTGAGGCGTAACATCCGGTCTCACAATAACGGTCATCCAAATACCTGTACCTTTTGCAGATTCCCATGGACGCGCCATACGACCACGACCAGCAGTTTGCTCCTCCCCGATTATAATCGTGCCATGAGGAGCGCCTTCCTGTGCAAGCTTATGTGCGATGGTTTGTGTTGAATCTACAACATCAAAATAATGAATTTCACGTCCAAAACGCTCCGTATTTAAAAATAGTTCAATTTGTGTTGGACTTAAGCTATTTGGCACACCAGTCAGTACATAGCCCTTTTTCTTAACCGTTTCAAATGTATAGCCTTCCTCCTGTAACGATTGCATATGTTTCCATATAGCTGTACGTGATACTCCAAGGGAATCTGCTAGCTCCTGACCCGAAACCGCTTCACCATTAGCAGCTAATATTCTTTTTAAAATTTCATCCTTCATAGAAATACTCATGCTATCAATCCTTTATTAAACTCTGCTATATTTTTATGCTTACATAATTTTGATTCAATTGTATTAATCATACTGTAAATTATGACAATTGACCACAATCTATCATCAAATATCTTTTAGCTACTAGTTATTCATTATTTTTAACTCTCTTGGAATCACCGTCATAACAAATGGTTGATTTCCGTTCCGACTAAGCGCTTTCCTGGGACGTCTAAGCCGCTAATCCCTAAGGAGCTGCCCAGCCTCCACTACAATCGACTTATACTCATGGTAAGCATTTTAACAAATGCAACTTTTGGTGATAAGCTAAAAATATGATAGCACCAAAAATGGAGCCAAATTAATAAGGAGCCGTCTCATTCATTTTTTGAGACGGCTCCTCTTTTAAAAATCGATGTTGATTATTCTTTTTTGAAATAATCGTGTTCTATCCAATTCTTTATCTGTTGTCGGTCATTTTGAAGTTCGCCATTCACAACTGCTTCAAGCATTGCCTGCAACGCTTCTTTTACCCATGGTCCACCTTTTTTTCCGGACCATTTTAACAAATCTGTACCTTTTACAATAAGCTCCTGTTTATGTCTAATAGGAAGCTTTGTCTGTATTTCAAGTATACTTTGTTGTGGCATTTGAACATCAAGCTGTCTCAACTCCGCAAAATAACAAGCTGCCTCCAGTTCCTGTTGAGCATATACAAAGTAATCCATTTTCGTCCAGCCATTTTTTAAAGCTTTTAAAGCTTCTAAAACAGCTTTTACAAATGCCATCTCCTTATTCGATAAACGATAGTCACCCAGCACTTCTCGCCAATGATCACCCTGTAAAGCCGCAAAATATGCCCAGCCTAATAGCTTGTCCTGCGTGTTAAATTCAGACCAGTCATCAGTTTGAAAAGTACCATTCAAATAATTCACTAGGCTACTTTCCTCAAGCTTTTTTATACCGTTAAAAACATCTTTCCCTACCCATAGTTTATCGAGCTCCGCCTTTATACGCTCTTTCGCAATCCAAGAAATATTATCGGCCTTGTCCTGCATTGCTTTCATGGTTTCTGATTCAATTAAAAAACCGAGCTGAGCTGAAAAACGTACGGCCCGTAGCATTCGTAATGCATCTTCCGAAAAACGTTTCTGTGCATCACCAACAGCTCGAATTACACCAGCCTCAATATCTTGGCGTCCTCCGTAAAAATCAACAAAAGAACCATCACGACGCATCGCAATGGCATTCATCGTAAAGTCTCTGCGCTGTAAATCTTCTTTTAACGAACGTACAAATTGCACTTCCTCGGGTCTACGGTGATCCGTATATTCACCATCTGTACGATATGTCGTTACCTCCACCGATCCAGCTGGGTCGATAACAAGTACCGTCCCATGCTGAATCCCTATATCAACCGTGCGATTAAAGACAAACTTTACTTCGTCTGGCATCGCATTTGTCGCAACATCTACATCGTGGGCAGTACGACCGAGTATAGCATCTCGTACCGCACCACCAACGATCACTGCTTCAAAGCCTGCGTTTTCTAGTTGTTCAATAACTGAATAGGCTGCTTGCCATTCTTTATTGTTTTGCATGATTTCTTTCAGCAACCTTTTCATACAAATTTTCATATTGTTCTACAATTTTAGATGAATGGAATTTTTCATCAACAGCACGGATAGCTGCTTCTCGGAAATGTTGTAATTTCTCTTCATCCTTCAATAGGTTCACTGCATACTCTGCCACTGCGTCCGTATCACCTAATTCTACTATATAGCCATCTACACCATGCTCAATGACTTCTGGAATACCGCCTACAGCTGATCCAATACAAGGTACACCACAAGCCATTGCTTCAAGTAAGACTAACCCGAATGATTCCTGCTGTGATAGTAATAATTTAAGGTCACTGATCGCATATAATTCAGCCAAATTTTCTTGTTTGCCTAAAAATAGAACGTCCTCCATATAAGAACTTTCCTTTACTTGATCCATTACACGATGCTTTTCTGGGCCATCTCCTACTAGCAACAGCTTTGCCTTCATGTTGGCACGAATCTTCATAAAAGCGTCTATAATATGGGGAAGATTCTTAATTTTACGGAAGTTAGATACGTGAATAATCACTTTTTCATCCTCTTGAATTCCAAATTGTTCCTTCAGGGTTCCTGAATTGCGCGGGAAGTATTCACGTTCATCAACAAAGTTGTAAATCGTATTAATTGGCTTTACTGTATCAATAAGCTCATAGGTTTGTTGCTTTAAGGCCTCTGACACTGTCGTAACAATATCAGATTTGTTAATGCCATACTTAATTGCCTGTGAAAGGGTGGAATCCTGCCCAAGCACTGAAATATCTGTACCATGTAGCGTTGTGACAATCCCTATGTCACGACCACTCATTTCACGTGCTAAGACAGCACAGACCGCATGTGGTATTGCATAATGCACATGAAGCACATCTAGTTCTTCATCCTTAATCACGTCCGCCATTTTACTCGCTAATGCTATATCATATGGCGAATATTGAAATACTGAATAATTATTAACTTCTACTTCATGGAAAAAGACGGTTGGATAAATTTTATTCAATCGAAATGGTACGCTTGAGGTGATGAAATGAATCTCGTGTCCTCTCTCTGCAAGCATTTTTCCTAATTCTGTTGCAATAACACCAGAGCCTCCAACAGTTGGATAACAGGTAATGCCAATTTTTAGCTTTTTCATTCGATTATCATCCTTTCTAAATCACGTCTTTTTTTAATTTCGTCTTTCTTGAATCAGTCTCCAATCCACAAAGCCTTCTTGTAGGCCTTTTAGTAATATTTCTGCAGTTCCCATATTTGTGGCCAGTGGCACTTGGTAAACATCACAAAGACGAATAAGTGCAGAAACATCTGGCTCATGTGGTTGTGCTGTTAAAGGATCACGGAAAAAAATGACCATGTCCATATCATTATTGGCAATCATTGCGCCAATTTGTTGATCGCCACCGAGTGGTCCAGAACGGAAACGTGTTACTTCTAAGCCTGTAGCTTCCATAACACGCTGTCCTGTTGTACCTGTAGCAAACAACGTATGCTCATTTAAAATATTTCGGTAAGCTATAGCAAACTGTACTAAATTATCTTTTTTACGATCATGTGCAATTAATGCGATTTTCATAATGCTTCCATCCCAATCTTTAGATGATGTTTTCTAAACCATATACAAGTTGATCCATTTTCATGACCTCTTCTACGCAGAATGCTACACCAGACATAAAAGAATTACGGTTTAACGAATCATGACGAATTGTTAATAGCTGCCCATCTCCGCCAAATAACACTTGCTGGTGTGCCACTAAACCTGGTAAACGAACAGAGTGAATACGCATACCATCAAATTCTCCACCTCTTGCACCCTCAATAGTTTCTTTTTCCTCTGGATGTCCTTGCATCTTTTGTGCTCGCACTCCTTGAATCAACTGTGCCGTTTTAACAGCTGTTCCTGATGGAGCATCCAGCTTTTGATCGTGGTGCATTTCAATAATTTCAACATCAGGTAAATATTTTGCCGCTTCCTTAGCAAATTTCATCATAAGGATTGCCCCTATAGCAAAGTTTGGAGCAATAATACAGCCTAGCTCTTTTTCTTTAGCCATTGCTGATAATTCCACTAGTTGTTCATCTGTAAAGCCTGTTGTACCAATTACAGGTCGTACATTTAAATTCAAGGCCTCTTTAGTATGTTTGTATACTGCATGCGGGCTTGTTAAATCTACTAATACGTCAGGTGCAGTCGCCTCTACAAGTTCAGACATATCTGTAAAGATTGGAGCCGTATAACTTGCCGGAAACATCTCCAAATCACCTAATGTTTTTCCAACTTCCTTATAATCTAGTACAGCTACTAATTCCATTTTGTCATGCTTCATGACCGTATGTACAGCCTCAGCTCCCATTTTTCCTCTAGGTCCTGCTATTGCTACACGAATTGACATCATTCTCCATCCTTTCTAGTCCAGCGATCTTTATCCCTTGTTTCAAATTTATGTATAACGCGTAAAAGTGCTTCATCTAATTTAATGCCCTGTGCATTTGCAAAGCACACTAAAACAAAGAAAAAGTCACCTAATTCTTCTTCAATACTGTTTGCTTCCTCTGTATTCTTTTTCTTCTTTTGCCCGTAAACGTCTTGCACTTCACGAGACAATTCACCAAGTTCCTCGGTTAGACGTGCCAGTAACTCGAATGGCGGGAAATAGCCTTCTTTAAATTGTCCTATATAATCATCTACACGCTGCTGTAAAGCTTGCATTGTCACTTGTTCAGTCATCTAAATCACACTCCTACTTACCATCGTATAAAATTTACACCATTGTTGTCAAAAACAATAAAATGTCAGATAATAGATAGCACTACTTCATTTGTTTGGAACTTCAGGAGGTCATATGCTAAAACAGATCAAAATCAGCAATATCATCGCAATAATGCTCGGAGCTGCGATTTTTAGCTTCGGCTTCGTCCACTTCAACATGCAAAATCAACTCGGTGAAGGTGGCCTAAGTGGGATTACACTCATACTTTATTTTACACTTGGCTGGGACCCTGCTTTAATGAATTTACTATTAAACATTCCTATGTTTATTATTGGGTATCGTTTACTTGGGAAAAAATCATTTATTTATACGCTTGTTGGAACTTTATCTGTTTCAGTTTTCCTTAAAGTTTTCCAAAAGTATCAATTTACTATTCATTTAGAGGACGATCTGTTACTTGTTGCTCTTTTTGCAGGGGTTTTTGTTGGACTAGGGCTCGGTATCGTCTTTCGCTTCGGTGGTACAACTGGCGGTGTAGATATTTTGGCTCGCCTTGGGCATAAATATTTTGGTTGGAGTATGGGTAAAACGATGTTCATCTTTGACGCAATTGTCATTATCCTATCATGGCTAACATTTTTAGATGCACGCTCTATGATGTATACCCTTGTTGCGGTATTTGTTGGTGCGCGCGTCATTGATTTTGTTCAAGAAGGAGCATATGCAGCACGTGGAGCACTTATTATATCTGAAAAATCTAGCGCCATTGCTGAGATGATCGCAATACGAATGGAACGCGGTATTACTATACTTGAAGGTCATGGCCATTTTACTAAGCAACAAAAAGAAGTTATTTATTGTGTCATCGGCCGCAATGAGGTTGTACGTTTAAAATCCATTGTTCATGAGGTGGATCCACACGCTTTCGTTTCTATAATAGAAGTACGTGATGTTGCAGGAGAAGGCTTCACGCTAGACGACCAAAAACAACCGCTCCATTAAAACGAACAATTTGCCTGCTCTTTCGAATAAAACATTCGTTGAGGTAGGCTTTTTTACATAGTAAAGTAACGGATTAAAAAACTTGCTATAGTGAATTACCACTACAACAAGTTTTTTATTAGTCGTCACTTCGCATATTTGTAAAGATTAATACTAAACGTAATAATTCTAATACAGCTACTGCTGCCGCGGCAACATATGTTAATGCTGCAGCACTTAACACTTTGCGTGCTGGGCGCTCTTCTTCATTTGTAATAATACCTAGAGAATTCATTTGCACTAACGCACGCTTGGATGCATCAAACTCTACTGGTAACGTTACTAATTGGAAAACCACGCCTGCTGCTAACAATACGATACCTAAAAGTAAAAATTTTGGATTCGTTGCAAAAATACCAATCATGACAAATATCCAAGACATATTTGATGAAATATTTGCAACTGGCACTAGCTTACTACGTAATGTCAGCATTGAATAAGCTTCTTTATGCTGGATGGCATGGCCAACCTCATGGGCAGCAACTGCAGCTCCAGCAATACTCGCCTCATAAAAGTTACTTTCCGATAAAGCAACTGTTTTTGTCGCCGGATTATAGTGATCAGACAACACACCTTGTGTTGGAACAACTCGTACATCATATAAGCCGTTTGCATCTAAAATCGCACGCGCTACCTCTGCACCTGTTTGTCCCTTCATTGTACGTTCTTTTGCAAACTTATTATACGTGCCCTTTACTTTCATCTGTGCGTAAAGCGGCAGTAGCATTATGATTGCAAAATAAACAATATACATACTTGTTGACAATTTTTTAACCCCTTTCTATCTCAATACTATAATTCTATAATCAATTACCTAATTCGGCAAATATTTGCGCCACCTAATTGAGAAGATGGCTAGAAAAATGCATGTAATGGATAACCAAAAAGTAAAATAACCAATATAACTTGTATAATCTGCTAAATCTCGGTACATCGGCATTTGGCCAAATACATAATCAATTACATCATTATGCAATGTCCATACGGCTGCCACGGCAATATGCCAATATGAAAAAACATATTTACCGAGATACAAAATTGCTTGAACAGCCATAGCAAAATGTGAGCCAACAAGCATCCAGCCTTGCCAGCCAATAGATCCCGTTTCAACCAACGTCCAAATATTCATCACATCGGCCCAGATTCCATATTTGACCAGCGTTATAAGTGCTAGCACTTCCATTAGCGGCCATTTTTTTTCCATAATCCATGCTAACAATACAAAGCAAAAGAATAGGCTGGCTGTCGGGCTGTCCGGCACAAAAATATAAAAGATGGGCTTCGTGATGGCAAGCTGCCCTCCATACCAATAATAACCGTAAATAGTTCCTAATAGATTGATAATAAGTAATAGTATTAAAAATGATTTATGTGTAAGGAGAAACCAGACGTTTGCACGTGTAATTTGCATAATTAAAACTCCTTTATCTTCTGTCTTTACTAAGATGCCTTTTTTATTTGTTATTATGTATAAATTAATCTTTAATTAGCCACATACTATCGATAATGAATATTGGCAGTATTTTTGTTGTCCAAAACCTTAACGTGGGGTTGATTTCCTTTCCGACTAGGCGCTTTCCCGGGGGCGTTCAGTCGGAAAGGAAATCAACTTATGTACATAGCTTACATTTTAACCAATGTCATGCCTATCTTTTGTTGATGAGCTTTTTCTAACACTTCAAAATAGACCACATCAAATGTTTGGATAGCACAGGGTTAGTTCTACATAAATTCCGGGGACTGGCCTGCCACTTTCGAATATCTAAAATGTATCCTCATAAATATTATAGAACTAAAATACATTCTGGGGAACTTTTTTGAAGTTGTAACAGTCACATTATTATACTAGAAGAAAAAAAGAGCCAGTTTCCTGACTCTTTTAAACTATACTTATTTATCTTCTTTTAAGCTCGCAACAAATTCAGCTATTTGCTTCGCTTCTTCATCTGTACCCTTGAATACACCAGGTGGCATTTTGCCTCGACCGTTATGGATAATATCTTCAATTTCGTCAGCTGTTAGTGTGTTACCAAGTAATGTTGGAGCAGCTGGGCCACCTTTTAAGTCAGCCGCATGACAGCCGATACAAGATTGAGCTGCGTCACTTGTTTCACCAGTCCAAATTTTATAACCTGGTAGTGATTCATCAATAGTAACTTGAACTTCTGTTTCAATTGCGCCCATTGCTTTTTGAGCTTCCCAGTCATGGTTAGCAACTGCTTCCCATGTTAAGTAAAACATAGATGCCAGAGTCAATAACATAAACGCTGTTGGTAACGGACGTTTAGATGGACGACGTTCTGGACTTTTATCTAAAAATGGCATTAATAATAGCGCTCCAAATGCAAGACCTGGAATTACAACTGTTCCAATAACATTATATGGACCTGAAGCATATGTGTATTTTAATAATTGATATAAGAATAAGAAGTACCAGTCCGGTAATGGAATGTACGCTCTTGTCGGATCAGCTGGTCCTTCAAGTGGTGATGGATGTGCAACTGTTAATATTAAATAAGCAATTAAAAATACAGCACCAACCATCCATTCTTTTAGTAAGAAGTTCGGCCAGAAAGCTTCCGTCTTACCTGGATATTCGGAATAATCCTTTGGAACGTTCGGCATTCTGTGATTCGCTTTAATACGAGAATCACCAACAAATTTCATTCCTTTTCCGCGATGCATTATGTCCCCTCCTTTAAAAAATCATCGAACCGTCAAGAACTATTACAACGGCCCTGAAATTCCTTGACGACGAATCATGATAAAGTGTGCTGCAAGTAATGCAAACAATACTGCAGGTAAGAAGAATACATGAATCGCAAAGAATCGTGTTAACGTTTGAGCACCAAGAATAGTTGAGTCACCCGCTAATAAGATTTTAATCCATTCACCGATAAACGGTACAGATGCAGCAATTTGGATACCTACTTTTGTAGCGAATAATGCTTTCATATCCCAAGGCAATAAGTATCCTGTAAAACCAAGACCCATCATAACACCAAAAATACCTACACCAACCATCCAGTTTAATTCACGAGGTTTCTTATAAGAACCTGTAAAGAATACACGAAGTGTATGTAAGAACATCATAACGATTACTAATGAAGCTCCCCAGTGGTGCATACCGCGTACGATTTCACCAAATGCTACTTCGTTTTGTAAATAATAAACTGATTTCCAAGCATTCACTACGTCTGGTACATAGTACATTGTTAAGAACATACCTGATAGAATTTGAATTACTGTGATGAAGAAAGTTAATCCACCGAAACAGTAAACGAATGCTGAAAAATGATGTGCAGGGTTCACGTGCTCTGGCACTTCGTGGTCGGCAATATCACGCCAAATAGGTGTAATATCTAAGCGTTCATCGACCCAATCATAAATTTTATTTAGCACTGTTTTGTACCCCCTTACTTAACTAGAGTATTTGGATGAATTGGCCCAAGCGATAAATAACCATCATCTTCTTTAACTTCATATTCATCCAATGGACCTAATGGTGGTGTTCCTGCTACGTTATTACCATTCTTCTCATAGCGTCCACCATGACAAGCACAGAAGAATTGATCTGGGTGTGTTGAATCTGTTCCCCAGTCAACCATACATCCTAAATGCTTACAAACAGGAGATAATGCAACGATTTGATCGCCTTGTTTGAAAACCCATGCTACGTTTGTTACGTCTGATTTGTACCATGCATCAACTTGTTCAAATGTTAAGTCAACTTTAACAGGTTTGTCAGTAATATCAGCGATTTTATGCTCTGTTTTTACAAAGTTCCCACCAGCATGACTTTGTAGCACTGGGTCTATTGCAAAACGAAGCATTGGCATCAGCATACCTGCCGCCATAAAGCCACCTACACCAGTTAGTGTATAGCTTAGGAATTGACGACGTGAAACTCGATTATTACTCATTTTTTTCCCCCCTCTAACTTAAAGGTCAGTCCAACGGACATTCATTTACAAATAGTAATACTAGGACATATCTATGATATATCAACTCCATAGCTTGGTCAATATAGCATTCTGTGGAAAGCTGGAGAATGTGAACAATTATTGAAACTAATTGTTAAATCTGTGTCCATTTGGTCGAAAAGATCGGAATCACTTGTCGCAATTGATCTTCGAGAATGGAGCTTTTCACGCCTTTATCCATACTTTCTAACGGAATCGCTGGTAGCCAAATAACATTTACTTCATCTCCAATATTTGTCCAAAAATGGTCACAAGTAATGAAGAACACATGCTTAAAACCAGCATTATGTAATTGTGCCTCTAATTGCTTCGGCATATCTTCGTTTTTTAATGTTGCACTATACGTAAACGGTGGCATCAATAATAAACGACCTTTAAACTGTTGTTCGACAAAAGATGTAAGCGATAACAAAAAATCCACTTCTGTACCACTCTGTTTCATTTTTTCAGGAGTTAAATCGACGGTTACGAGTGGAACAATTGCTGTATCGATAAATTCCTTCTGTGCCATAAACAATGTCACATCACTTGCATTAAAATACATCTCACAAACCTCCTCTTGTTGCATAAATCAATTTCGCCTTGGCGTAATTGCGTCCGGATTTTGGGCACAATCCCGCCGGGGCTTTATCTTCATGCAGCAGGGTTTGGTACCCCCACTGCATGAAGATAAAAAAATGCCCTTCTCCACTCTTCAATAGGATAGCCAATAAAAAGTGAAAACAATCATTCACTTGTTATGTTATCATATTGAGGTAGATAAAGGACATTCCATTTTTACTTATAACTAACGTAAATTAGCCGTTTCCTTTAAAGCTTGTAACAAATTAGACAATTCATAAAAGCGATCTTCATCTCCCTGATCGAGGGCTTCATCAATTTGCGCGAGTAATTTTTCTTCTTGGAATACGAGTAAGCTGTTGGAAAGCAGCTCTTCAGCCAGTAAGCGATCTTTTTCACTAACAATCAGTGCTTCTGGCATATAAGGGTTTTCTTCAAGAACTGCTAAGTATTGTGCACTTGGTGGTACATTTGGAAAATTCAATTGTATATACATATCTTCATGCTCATGTAAACGTAAATCATGGAAGGATTTCTCAGCATCTGCTGTCATTACATTGCCTTTGTAAAAACGAAACGGCACTCCTGTTGAATCGACCGTTGACATTACCATTGCTCTAGGGCAATAGTGAGCTTCTTCAACAAATCGAATTCGTTTTAATAACTCATCGTTACTTAATAAGTAATTCAAAATCCATACACACTCACGACGTTTCAATTGATAATTTTTTAAAAACCATCTAACAAATGCTTTTTTATCGACAACTGATACAGAAGCAGTCATACCCACTCCCTCCTTTACTCAAATTCTAAGGTTTCTAACTTCTCTTGCCACTCCAGTTCACCCGGCTGAATAGTTATTAATTGACCGAGCACTTCTTTAGCTTCTGAGCGTTTTCCTTCCTCTAACAAGAAATAAACATACTTTTCTAAAAATACTGCGTCTTCCTTAAAATCATTATATGCCAAACGGTAAAATTCGTATGCACGGTCGTACAATTCTAAATTTTCATATGCAACCGCAGCAAATGGGTATAAGGTGCTCCATTCAAAATCATTTTTTTGCAACGTTTCAAATAATTCTATTACATCCTCATGACGCTCTTGCTGTGCCAACACGGAGATTAATGTTAATACTGCCTCCATGTATTCAGGATCTAAGGCAATGGCTTCACGTAGATGCTGCTCACCCTCAGCTGGCAAACCAGTTTTTAAAGCCATTTTACCGGCGAATAAAAATAAGGACTTATCGTATTCGTCACGCTTTAATCCTTCCAGAATGGCAGCGTATGCTTTTTTATTGTCCTCCGTCATGGCATAGCTTTCAGCAAGCAATAAATAGGCAGAAAAATAATCAGGGTCTAATTCTTTTAATTCCTCTAATTGTTTAATGGCCATTTCATATTTTTGTGATTGAAAGGCTGAATACGCTGCACCAAATAAAACATCTGGCTTTACTTCAGCTTCCAGAGCTTTTAAATAGTAATCTAAGGCCGTTTCATAGGCAGCTCCTGCACGATACACCTCAGCAAGTCGTTCTGTAAGACTTACCCCAGCAAATTCAACTTGTTGTTCATACAATTCTTCATATAGTCTCGCAGCCTCTAAGAAGCGACCCGTTTCAAATAAAAGCTCCGCTTTAGCAAATTGTAGTAATGGCTCATCAGGTAATATAGATAGTGCCTCATTGATGCGCATTTCTGCTACTTCAAACAATCCTTGCATTTGATAATAATCCGCTAATACTAATAATGCTTGAGGATATTCTGGAGCTGTCTCCTCTACTTCTAATAAAAAATCTAACGCTTCATCTTCATCGCCAAGTTCCATTAAGACGTTTGCACGATCAATTTTCAACTGTGCTTCTTCTGGGAATAAAAATTGTAAATGCTCCAGTACACGGTCAGCTTCCTTCATATATCCATACTGCATAAAAACTTCAGCTAGCGCATAAATGTCCTCAGGTAGCTCTTTCGTTAAAAATGTTTCAAGTAGCTGTTCAATTAATGCTAAGTCCCCTTGTTCAAGTGCTTGCATCATTTCAGTCATCGCATTGTTCACAGTCATTCACCTATTCTTTCATTAATACCTTTATGCTACAAAACATTTTCTCTCGAAACAAGAAAAAACTCCCCAAAAGACTTGGAGAGTCAAGCATAGATTTATATTACTTCCTCTATATGCTCGAAAAACGATGGATAAGAAACCGCAATACATTCTGCGTCATCTAAAGTTACAGCCCCATCTGTTATTAGTGCTGCAACAGCACCCATCATCCCTATACGATGATCACCATAGGTTTTAAGGCTAGCACCACGTAATGGAGTTGGTCCTTCAATAATCATGCCATCCTCAGTAGCTTCAATATTAGCACCTAGTTTTTTCAATTCATCCACAACAGCCGTTATCCGGTCTGTTTCCTTCACTTTTAACTCCTCGGCATCCTTAATAATAGTTTTACCGTTTGCCTGCGTTGCTAATAAAGCAAGGATCGGGATTTCATCGATAAGACGAGGAATAATATCTCCCTCAATGGTAGTGCCTTTTAATGTTGACGTTTCAATTGTAACTGTTGCTGTCGGCTCTGACTGGCTATCTTCATCCGGTATAAGTGTTATAGATGCTCCCATATTATGAAGCACTTTGATAATACCATCTCGTGTTGGATTAATTCCGACATTTTCTAGCGTTATTTTACTATCCTCACAGATGGCCCCTGCTACTAAGAAAAAGGCCGCAGATGAAATATCACCTGGCACAGACACATGTGTCCCTGTTAAAGTTTGTCCTCCTTTTAACGAAATAACACCATCCACCTCATCAACCTGTGCACCAAATTGACGTAGCATTCTCTCAGTATGATCTCGAGATACTTCAATTTCTCGCACAATTGTAGTACCTTCAGCGCGTAAACCAGCAAGTAAAACAGCAGACTTCACCTGCGCACTTGCAACAGGCATGTGGTAATCAATAGCTTGTAATGCTGTACCTTGAATGGCTAATGGCGTATATTGTCCATCTGCCCTTCCAGTAATGTGTGCGCCCATTTGACGTAACGGATCAATAACACGGCGCATCGGTCGCTTTCCAATGGACGCATCCCCTGTCATTACTGAATGTACAGTAGATCCAGCTAAAATACCTAGCATTAAGCGTGTCGTTGTACCAGAATTTCCTGTGTATAGTACCTCTGTAGGCTCTTGCCACCCCTCTATACCTGGGCTGTCGATGGATACATTTGTTCCTTCTACGTCAATTTTCACACCGAGCTTACGGAAGCAATCAATTGTACTTAAACAATCCTCACCTAATAAAAAGCCGTCAACTGTTGTTTTTCCCGTTGCAATAGCTCCAAACATAACGGAACGGTGAGAGATAGATTTATCGCCAGGAATCGTTAAAGTTCCTTGTAAGGAAGGTTTATCATATTGTAATACTTTTTCACTCATCGTTTTCTTCCCTCCAATATGAAGATAGAAAGCGCCGTAATTTCGACGCTTTCTTTTAAATAGGCATTTCCTAGGATCCTATGAAATATATGTTTCATAATTAGCGCGCTTTTGTATACACGCTGCTGCACGTTCACGGTCACTTTCACTTTGTAAGCTAATAACAAGAATCCCGAAAACGTCTTCTCTTGACTCTACGATACGTAAATTTGTAATACTAATCGCTTCGTCTGCAAGTAAGCCTGTCACCTCAGAAATAACCCCCGGATAGTCAGGAACATCAACATATAAGTCAAATGATGTGAACATTGCTCCTGCACTAATCGGTAATTCATCTCTTAGCTCTTTAGCAACTGCAAAGTATGTTTCTATGTCATCCGAGCTACCATTGAAAAGCAGCTCCTTTACACGACTCATTTCCTTTTCCCAGCCTTCTAGCTGCGCAATAAGCTCTTCTCGATTTTGTAATGTAATATCTCGCCATAAAATCGGATTGGACGAGGCAATACGCGTTACATCACGGAAGCCACCTGCAGCAAGTGAACGTGTCATTGGATATTCCCCGTTTTCTCCGCCCAATTGATGCACAAGAGAAGCAGCTACGACATGCGGAAAATGACTAACTACAGCTGTCATATGATCATGCTCACGAGCAGATACACTAACAACTTTTGCATGTGTAAATTTTAATAAACTTTCAAGCTGTGCCATATTGACAATTTCTTCACCGGCGAGCGGTGTTAGCATATAATACGCATTTTCAAAAAGGTGAGCCTTAGCAGCTAAAACACCGCTTTTATGTGAGCCTGCCATTGGATGTCCTCCAATAAAGGTAATGCCTAACTCACGTAGTTCCCCAGCCTTTTGCATAATTTTCTTTTTTGTACTTCCTGTATCTGTTACGATTACTTTATTTTTTAACGGCCATGTTTTTAATTGTTCCATCCATTCAAGCGTTGCGTTGACGGGAGTTCCAAAAATGATTACATCCACGTCGGCCACCACTTCTTTTGGATCTGTCACAATATCATGAACAATATTTAATGTTTTCGCATGGTCACGAGTTTTCGCATCCATATCATAGCCAATAATTTTTGTTTCTGGTGCCTTTTGCAATGCCAAGGCAATCGAGCCTCCAATTAGGCCTAGCCCAATAACGAGCACATTGCGTATCATGCAAAAACTCCTAGCTCTTTTAGGACGTTTTCAAGGTGACCTAACAACGCTGTATTTTGAGCTTCTGTTCCGATTGTCACGCGGACAAACCCAGGTAATCCTAACGCATTTCCACTACGGATTATAAAGCCTCGTTTCATTAGCTCATTGAAGACAACATCACTATCAGCATTCGTATTAAAGAAAATAAAGTTCGTATCAGAAGGGAAGTATTTCAAATTATGTTTCTCACAAAATTCAATATATTGTTTTTTACCTTTTTCATTTGCTTCACGGCAAGCATTTATATATTCTTGATCACTTAAAGCGATTGTCGCAACTGCTTGACTTAAAATTGTATTATTAAATGGCGCTCTTACTGGATCAAGCTTTGCAATTACTTCTGGTTGCCCAATTGCATAACCAACTCGGAAAGAAGCAAGACCATATGCTTTGGAGAATGTACGCATTAATAGTACATTGGGAAACTCGTCTATTAAAGGTAGAGTATCTTTGTGACCAGGATGCGTTACGTATTCGATATATGCTTCATCTAATACTACTAGTACATCACTTGGAACTTTAGCTAAAAATGCACGCAATTCAACATCAGGTATCACCACACCTGTTGGGTTATTTGGGCTACAAACCCAAATGATCGATGTATTACCATCAATTGCTGCTGCCATTGCATCAAGATCATGTGCACCTTCGATACAAGGAACTTTGCGTACCTCTGCGCCTTCTATTTCAGCATTGTGCCAGTATTGGGAGAAGGATGGGTCTGCCATCACTGTGTTTACACCTGGATACAACAATGCACGCGTAATAATTGCAATGATATCGTCGGAGCCGTTACCAAAAAGAAGCTGTGTTTCTTTGACACCTAGATGATTTGCAACAGCTGTACGTAAATTTTGCGCATAGCCGTCTGGATAGATCGCATGATTTACTGAATTATTTTGTAAATAAGCAGTTACCTTAGGTGAGCACCCAAATGGGTTTTCATTAGATGCTAATTTTACGACTTCTTGTAAGCCATATTCACGTTGTACTTCTTCAATTGGTTTACCAGGCTTATATGCTTGCATACCGTCCAATTGTTGTTTCCATTTCATCTCAAACATCTCCTCTTTTTATTTAGCTTGGGCTAAATCTGGTCTTAATTTCACTGCATCATTGAGATACAAGTGTTTTACATCCTTTTGTGCTACTTCCACATTTGCATGGATTAACACACGAATACAAAGTGGCAATGCGTTTGGCACGTCCATTTCATGCGTACACATGACAGGTACATATTGCCACCCGTCCATTAACCGTACAGCACGTGCTGGAAATGCTGACGTAATATCAGGTGTTGTGGATATTAGTATAGAAGCAATATCATCTATTTCCACATTATTGGCTGCTACTACTTCACGCACTAATCTTGCTGTCTCTTCCCATACAAGCTCTGGCTTGTCAGATTCAATTGTAATTGCTCCTCTAAGTCCACGAATCATACAAGCACCTCCGCTAATAGCTGTCGGAATTCGGCATCTACTTCTCTGCACTCCGCTAAATCAATTGGTTGCATGAATGGTTTACCAATTTTATCCAGTAGCACGAATTGTAAAATACCATACTCCGCTTTTTTATCTTTCATTAAATACTCTGTTAACTGTTCAAAGGAATATTCTTTTACAGCTTCAAATGGATAACCATTCTTCACTGCAAACTGCAAAAATGCTGTAGTGAAGGTACGATCTAATTCACCGTATCGTTCACTTAATAATAAACAATATACGAGTCCAATCATGACAGCCTCGCCATGCGCTACTTTTCCATAACCAGCGGCCGCTTCAATGGCATGCCCATAAGTATGACCTAAGTTTAAAAATTTCCGAACGGATTGCTCGGTTTCGTCTTCTGCTACGATTTGGGCCTTCACTTCAATACCTTTTCTTAGCTGCTTCGCTAATTCTTCAGTGGTGAAATGAATAACTGTCTCTGCAGCCATTAATTCCTCTAACCACGATGCATTAGAAATCATCGCGTGCTTGATCACTTCTGCTGTTCCTGAACGTACCTCGCGCTCAGGTAAGCTTTCGATAAAAACAGTATCGTAAATAACTCCCTCAGGTTGATAAAACGCACCAATCATATTCTTACCTAGAGGATGGTTAATAGCTGTTTTACCGCCTACAGCTGAGTCATGTGCCAAAATCGTAGTTGGGATTTGAATAAACGGCACCCCACGCATATAAGTGGCTGCAACAAAACCTGTTAAATCACCTACAGCTCCCCCACCAAATGCAAAAATAAATGATTTACGCGAGCATTTTTGTTCAAGTAAAAATGTTTGCGCTGCATTGTATTGTTCAAATGTTTTACATGCCTCACCACCTGGTAAGATAAAAACCTCAAAATGATAAGGGAAATGAGCCTTGAAATAATCTCCTTGCGCTGCCCACACATTAGCATCCGTAAAAACAATGAGCTTATCCGCTTTTTGAAGCTTATCATCAAATGCTTTTACTGCTTCTGCTAAAAATTTATGACCAAGGACAACTTCATATTGATGGGATTTCGTCGCTACTGGTACTCGCATATTAGAACCCCTTTGTATAACGACGGTGTTCGTCGATTTGAGCTTTTAGTTGAGGTAATTGATCGCTATGGAATTGTTCCAATATTGCATTCGCTATTTCCCAGGCAATAACGTGCTCAGCAACAACTGACGCAGCTGGTACTGCACAGCTATCCGAGCGCTCTACACTTGCTTTAAATGGTTCTTTCGTTTCAATATCAACACTTTGCAACGGTTTATATAATGTAGGAATTGGTTTCATTACACCACGTACGACAATTGGCATTCCAGTAGACATTCCACCTTCTAAACCACCAAGTCGATTTGTTGCACGTGTGTAGCCTTCTTCCTCTGACCAAATGATTTCATCATGTACTTCAGAGCCTTTACGGCGTGCCATTTCAAAGCCAATTCCAAATTCAACACCTTTAAATGCATTGATAGATAACATGGCAGCTGCTAATTTTGCATCTAGCTTACGGTCATAATGAACATATGACCCAACACCAGCTGGCATTCCTTCAACAATGACTTCTACTACACCACCAATTGAGTCACCAGCTTTTTTCGCTTCATCAATTGCCTCCACCATTTTTGCCGAAGCACCTGGGTCAACGCAATAGCAAGGATCTGCTTCAACAATGGCACGAATTTCATCTGCAGATTTTCCTTCGATTACGGAAGTGTCTGCCTTAATACCAACGATTTCTGTTACATGTGCCACTATAGAAATGCCTAATTCATTTAATAGCGCTTTGGCAACCGAACCTACTGCTACACGAACAGTTGTCTCACGCGCAGAGGAACGCTCTAACACATTACGTAAATCACGGTGTCCGTATTTCATGCCTCCTACTAAATCTGCATGCCCTGGACGAGGGCGTGAAATTTGACGTTTGATATCGTCAGGATTCACATCTTCTGCTAACGGTTCTGCTCCCATAATTTTTGTCCAGTGCTTCCAGTCATCATTTGTGACTACGAGCGCTACGGGAGAACCAAGTGTTTGTCCGTGACGAACACCAGCGACTATTTCCACTGTATCCGTTTCGATTTGCATACGGCGGCCGCGTCCATGCCCTCCTTGACGACGTTTTAAATCATGGTTAATTTTTTCTGCTGTAATTGGTAAGAGCGACGGTAGGCCCTCAATAATTGTTGTTAATTGGGGTCCATGTGACTCTCCCGCTGTTAAGTAACGCATAAACACTTTCTCCCTTCAACTCGCTAAAGTATGTATTTTTCACTATAACATATATTCTCTAAAAAAACAGTCCTTTTGCAAATGTCTTTTAAGACTCGTTTTAATTATTCGTAAATTCCGAATTGTCCAAGTAACTCCTGTCGCTTTCGAAGTTACTTTAGGCATATCGTTAAATTAGAATATTCTGAACGATTCGCCCGAAAAAAATTTCTGCATATCCACTAATTGTTAGTCTTCAACAATCAGTTATCCCCTACCTAAGCTTTCATTAAAGTCTGAGGTTGGAGCCTTACTGCCCGAGATTCGAGATACGAGATAGCTAATAAAAAATACGCTTTTTGCTTACATCAAGCGAAAAGCGTACGATTCATCTATGTCTAAAGCTTTGAAAATATGTACATGACATTCATATTATCTATTGTACAAATGCTTTTCTCATATTATTAACTATTTTCGTTTATAGAAGAACGTATCCTCGACTTCAAACTCATAACGAGATGGATTAAAGATTTGCTCTGTTGATCCAACAAATAAAACCCCATCTTTACGCAATGCTTTACTAAAATTAGTATAAATCTGATCTTTCGCTTCTTCCGTAAAATAAATCATCACATTGCGGCAAACAATTAAATCATGATTAGAATCGTAATGATCATTAAGTAAATTATGCTTCTTAAACGTCACACAACGTTTAATCTCATCCTTGACCCTATAAAAGGAACCTTCTTGCTCAAAATACTTGGCTTTAATATCACTCGGCACTTCTGCTAATGATCGCTCTGGATAAACACCTAATTTCGCCTTTTGAATGACATTCTCATCTAGATCAGTAGCAATGATTTGAATTTGAGATAATGGCAGTAATTGAGATAATACCATGACTAAAGAATAGGGTTCTTCACCCGTTGAACAAGCAGCACTCCAAATTTTTAAACGCTTATTAGATTGCAGTAATTTCGGAAATATTTTCTTCTGCAACACTTCCCAGCGCTTCCCATTGCGATAAAATTCGGAAACATTAATCGTCATACGATCTAAAAACTCATTCATTAAATTACGATCTTGTTCAAGTGCCTTTAGAAAGTCCACAAAATTACGATATCCCTTTTTCTCATACAGAGATGTTAATCGTCTTTTCATTTGCGCTTCTTTATATAGCGCTAAATCTATTCCTGTTTTGCGCTTTATACCTTCTATAAATTGTTCATAATCAGACATGCGGTCTTCTTCCCCTCTAGCGTCGTATTTCCATTATAGCGGAAAAGTGCCATTCCTGAAATAGTCTTTCACATGTAATCCAAGTTACTTGGTTGAGTTTTGTTTTTCCTCTAATAATAACACTTTGGATTGCTCTAATTCTAGACGTAATTTCTCTGTTTCCATCGTATACGTTTCTAATCTCAGCTTCTCTAGCTCCAATTCCTTTTCGATAGACTTTAATTTAATCTTTTGCTTTCTTGTGTTTGCATCAGTAAGTATCCCTACTAGTGCGATTAATACGCCTCCGAGAATTGCAACCATTGGAATTGACAATACGTCCACTTCCTTTCATTAATAATGATTATACGGCAAAATGGAAAAAATAGTTTCATTTTTCTTTTCATTCTTTCATTAATTTAGCAAAAATATTCATTTTGATATTTGTTACGACGTAGCCATTTAGTAAATTGCATCACGTCGTCCTATGATAACTCCTTCGAGACAAAACTTCCTTTTGGCCAATACTACTACGTCCAGTCGGAACGGAAATCAATCTCACGTTATTGTATTGATCCAGTATTGTATTGATCCAGCCTTTCACAAAAAAATGAAGGTAGTTTGACACCACCTTCAAAATGTTTAGTCCTTTAAACTTCTACTCGATAACCCTTTAAATCTTCGCGCAATTTTACCTTCATGAATTTTCCTACAGAAGTTTTCGGTATCTCATTTAAAAATACAATGTCATCAGGAATCCATGTTTTATGGAATTGCGATCGTAAATCTTCTAGTAGCTCTGATTTCGTAATAGAATCCTTACATTCAGGCTTTGCTACAACACACGCTAGAGGTCGTTCAAGCCATTTTTCGTGGGGAATGGCTATAACAGCAGCCTCAAACACTTTAGGATGCGACATTAAAGCATTTTCAAGGTCTACCGAGGAAATCCATTCTCCACCACTTTTTATTAAATCTTTTGTTCGATCTGAAATTTTAATATAACCATCTACTGTCACTACAGCAATATCACCAGTGTAGAGCCAGCCATCTTTAAAGGCTTCCGTTGTTCGTTCATCATTATAATACTCGGCAGCAATCCACGGGCCCCTAATTGTCAATTCGCCCATTGTTTTGCCATCCCAAGGGACTTCACCGTTTTCATTGACTACGCGTGTTTCAATGAGCGGCACTGTTATTCCCTGTGTAATACGAACGTCCATTTTTTCATCCATCGTATAATCTTGCATATGTGTTAAATACGACGATATGCTAACAAGCGGCGATGTTTCGGTCATACCGTAGCCCGTCATGTAAGGAATTTTAAGCTCCTCCTCAAAGCCACGAGTTAGACCGAGCGGAGATGCTGAACCACCACATATAATTAATCGTATCGAAGACAAATCACGAGGATTTTTGCGTTGCTCCTGTAATACCCCAAGCCAAATTGTCGGTACTCCTGCAGTCAACGTGACCTTATATGTTTCAATTAAATCAAGTAATAGTTGTGGTGTAAACATTGGCCCTGGTAGCACCTGGGTAGCACCAAATAATACACCAGCAAACGGAAATCCCCACGCATTCGCATGAAACATTGGTACGACAGGTAGTAAAACATCAGCCTCGCCTATCGCAATACTATCGGAGAGTCCTGCTGCCATCGTATGGAGGACAATACTTCGATGAGTATACACCACACCCTTTGGCATTCCTGTAGTGGCACTTGTGTAGCACATGCCAGCAGGTGTATTTTCATCTAAATCATCTGGGAATCTAAAATTCTCATTCGCTTCTTCGAGTAATGCCTCATAAGATAGAGCATTCGGTAATGGGATGTTTTCTAGCTCGACAGCATCTCCCATTACGATAAAATGCTTTACCGTTTTAAGCTGTGAGACAATCGGTGCAATAAGCGGAACTAAGTTATCATCAATTAGTAATATTTCATCTTCTGCATGATTAATAACGTAAGCAATATGCTCAGGTGCTAATCGAATATTAATCATATGCAAGACAGCTCCCGCGCATGGTACTGCAAAATATGCTTCTAAATGACGGTGGTGATTCCAAGCAAAGGTACCTACCTTCATACCTCGCTCCATTCCCAACTTTGTAAGAGCATCAGCTAGTTTACGAGTTCTTTTTACATATTCTTTATAGGTAAATTCGTGAATTGTTGTAGGGCTTGTCCGCGAATATATTTTTTTCGCATGAAAAAATCGTTCTGCTCGATCCAAAAAACTAGTTAATAATAAAGGTGTATCCATCATATGCATAATAACGCTCCCCTTTGTTCATAAAATTTTTGAATCGTCCAAGGCTTACTGCTACTACCAATAAGTACATACGAAACAAGCTAACTTATTCAGCTTTTTATCCGCAGACAAGCCCCTTTTCACTTCAGAGCTTCACGAAGGCGCAATCACAAAAAAGGTGATATTAGCCTTCACTCAATCTTTCTAGCTTATTTTGCAGGAGTCGAGCACCTTCAAGTTTCCCCTATTTTGGCTGCATACGAATCGCGCCGTCCAAGCGAATTACTTCACCATTTAATAAACCATTTTTGATAATACTTTCGACTAGTAGCGCGTATTCCGATGGCTTCCCAAGTCGTTTAGGGAACGGTGTCATTTGGGCAAGTGCTGTTCTTGCTGGTTCTGGTAACGATGCAAACATTGGTGTCTCTACTAATCCTGGAGCAATCGTCATAACACGTACCCCAATTTCTGCAAGCTCCCTGGCAATCGGCAAGGTCATCGCTGCCACACCACCTTTTGACGCGCTATATGCCGCTTGTCCTATTTGTCCATCAAATGCTGCCACAGATGCAGTATTAATAATAACGCCACGTTGACCATCCTCGTTTGGTTCATTATGTTGCATCTGCTCAGCTGCTAGGCGAATAACGTTGAAAGTACCAATTAAATTTACAGAAATCACTTTTTCGAATAAATCAAGGGCATGTACACCACGCTTTGAAAGTACTTTACTTGCATCAGCAATTCCAGCACAATTCACTGTGACATTAATGGACCCAAATCTCGCTACTGCTTGCTCAAGACCTGCCGCTACATCAGCTTCTTTTGTGACATTTACACGTGCATATTGGACATTCTCCCCTAACTCCTCTACTAGTGCATGTCCTCGCTCGTCATTAAGATCAAAAATTACTGCTTTGCCACCCTCTGCAACAATTTTACGAACAGTCGCCTCTCCTAAACCAGATGCTCCCCCTGTTACAACTGCTATTACTTCATTCATCAAACACAACCCCTTTTACATTTTCTCAATAATAGTGGCATTCGCCATTCCCATACCTTCACAAATTGCAAGTAAGCCATAACGTAAATTTTCTCGTTCCATTCTGTATAGCATCGTTGTTAACAGCTTTGTACCTGACGCTCCTAATGGATGCCCTAAGGCAATTGCTCCCCCGTCTGGATTTAGTTTATTTGGATCCGCTCCAATTTCATGTAACCAAACAAGTGGTACTGGCGCAAAAGCCTCATTCACTTCATACGTATCAATTTCCTCTATCGTAAGACCTGAACGTTCTAGTGCTTGTCTAGTTGCTTCAATTGGACCAGTTAGCATTAACGTCGGATCTGAGCCAACAACAACTCTTGTAACAATTTTAGCAAGCGGTTGGATGCCAAGCTCCTGTGCTTTTTCTAAAGACATTATAACTACCGCTGAGGCACCATCACTCATTTGACTTGCATTACCGGCTGTAATCACACCATCTTCCTGGAATACAGTTTTAAGCCCATTTAATTTATCAACTGTCGTTTCTGCCCGAGGTCCCTCATCAACAGAAAACGTTGTAACTGCGCCGTCTTCTTGCGTAACTTGGACAGGCAGTATTTCCTTTTTAAAATGGCCTGCCTCAATTGCAGCTAAAGCTCGTCTATGACTATTGTAAGCATAGTTATTTAGCTGTTCTTTTGATAAGTTCCATTTTTCCGCTATTTTCTCGGCTGATAACCCTTGATGTATAATCGTATAGTTTTCTTGTAATCGTTTACCTGCATAGGCACCCTTCATGTTAGAACCCATTGACACCCTCGTCATGCTTTCAACCCCACCAGCAATAACAATGTCCATATCCCCCGCTAAAATAGCCTGTGCTGCGAAATGTACAGCTTGCTGACTTGAGCCGCATTGACGATCGATTGTCACACCTGGGACACTTTCCGGAAAGCCTGCCATTAATAATGCTGTACGAGCTATATTTGCTCCCTGTTCAGCAGTTTGCGTTACACAGCCAAAAATTACATCCTCCACCTGACCCTTATTGATACCTGCTCGTTGCACTACTTCTTGCAGAACATCTGCCGCTAAGTCATCTGCTCGAACATTGCTTAATGCCCCTTTACTCCTGCCAACCGCTGTACGAACAGCTGATACAATCACTACTTCTCTCATAAAAAAATCCCCTTTGTACTGTCATCTCTCTCATTTCCTATCACCCAATGTATTTAGATGTTATGAAATATATTCTTGATAATAAGCTATATCAATTATGCCTCGGCATAATTGCGTCCGGAATCGGCTTAGTGCTTAGGCCTGCACGATGTCGGTCATTTCGGTAATGCCACAGGACGTGGCGTTTTTACCGATGCAGGTCAGTTAGCCGTTATCGCATGGATGCGATGATCTTAGGCTAACATCCTATGTGAACTCCTTTCCGATTCCGTGACATCCGCCGGAGGCTTTAACTTCTTTCAGCGGATGTTTTTTGTACCGAAAGCGTAGCGACAGCTACAGATGTTTGGACACCCGCTGAAAAGTGACTTAAAACCGCATTCATCTGACCGCCTATATAGGTGGTAGACTTCTGCTGAAAGAAGTTAAAAACCTTAATTATCAGAATATTATATCTATTATTTTACATGACTAAGAAGTATTTAACAATTCTATATGTATCTAGAAAATTCTATTCAACTGTTTTAGTAGATATACTTTTAATTCTTGGGTTCTACCTGTTACTTTAACAAAACTATCCTTCACTCCATTTAGAGCACAAAAAAAGCAATCTCAAATTAAATTGAGATTGCTTAATCTATTTGCAAATTAAACTTTGCTAATTAAACTAAATCTTCACCGAAGAATAAGCCGATTTCACGCTCAGCAGAAGCTAGTGAATCAGAACCGTGAATGATGTTGTGAGAAACAGTTGTTGCATAGTCACCACGGATTGTACCTGGGTTAGATTCTTCAGGTTTAGTTGCTCCCATCATTGTACGAGCAAGCTTAATTACGTTTTCGCCTTCCCATACCATAGCGAATACTGGACCAGAAGTGATGAAATCAACTAATTCACCAAAGAATGGACGCTCAGCATGCTCTGCATAGTGCTTTTCTGCTAATTCTGTAGGAATTACCATTAATTTAGCACCTTTCAATACAAAACCGCGACGTTCAAAACGATCTACGATATCTCCTACTACTTGTCGTTCTACGCCATCAGGCTTAACCATTAAAAAAGTTTGTTCGATTGCCATGTTTAAAACACTCCTTAAATTCGTATAACAGGTTTTACACCTACCGATAAATATTAACAAAAAATGAGCCTTTGTACAACAAAAAGCTAGAATTTACGCTTACCCATAAATAAAGCGACATCACGAAGTTTTTTCTTGACGGGATGTTTTGGTAATGCATCTATTTCCTGTAATGCCTTTTTCAAATATTTATCACTCATTTTATTAGCTTGCTCAATCGCGTCGGATTTACGCACATACCGTAGCATATTTTGACGTTCTGTTTCCGTCAATGTGCCTGCAAACACTTTTTCCAGATAAGGTTGCATTACGGGATCATCTTTTAACATTAGAATCGGTAGCGTAATATTACCTTGCAGTAAATCACTACCTGCTGGCTTCCCTAATTCTTTATCTGTTGCCATAATATCTAAAACATCATCGATAATTTGGAAGCTCATGCCCACAAAATAGCCAAATCGTTTCAAATGTCTCACCGTTTTAGGATCGACACCTGCTGCCACTGCACCAAGTTCACAACTAGAAGAAATCAGTAAGGCCGTTTTTCGTTTGATTCGTCTAAAATAATCTTTTAATCCTTGATCTAATCTAAATTTATCTTCGATTTGAATGACTTCACCGTTACAAATTTCAACCATTGTACGCGCTAAAATTTGATGAACTAATGGGTCTTCAAGCTTTGTAATATATTCAAGTGCACGCGCAAAAATAAAATCGCCCGTGTACATTGCAACTCTATTATTCCATTGTGATTTGACCGTCGGGCGTCCTCTTCGCATATTGGAATCATCAATTACATCATCGTGCACAAGTGATGCCATATGAATAAGCTCTACTGGTACGGCTACATCTTTCATCTTTTCGATATCATATTCGCCAAATTTTGCGCCAAGCAACACAAAAATTGGTCGTATCCGTTTGCCACCAGCTTGCAATAAATGGAGAGAAGCATCATTGATCAAACATGAAGAAGAGTTCACTGCTTTTTCTAATTCTTGTTCAATGATATCGATATCTGATTTCAAATCGGAATAGAGTAGTTTTAACTTCATCTTTTCCACGTGTGAAAACCTTCCCCCATTAACGTACTTTTTTTAAGCCCATATGCATTGCCGCAGCACCGCCACTGTATGCTTTGTACGTTACTTTTTCTAAACCTGCCTGCTCAAACAATGCCGCTAATTTCTTCATACCTGGGAAATCATTTGCTGATTCCTGTAGCCAAGAATATTCTTTATAGCTTTTCGCAAATATTTTACCAAATATCGGCATTATATATTTAAAATAAAAACGGAATAGTTGTCGATAGCCTGGAATTTCAGATTGAGATGTTTCTAAACAAACAACCATTCCCCCTGGTTTTACAACACGATTCATTTCCTTTAAAACTTGTAAATAATCTGGTACATTGCGAAGCCCAAAACCAATTGTTGCATAATCAAAAGTATCGTCTGGGAAAGGTAACTCCATAGCATTTCCATGTATTAGCTCGATTTGTGGGTATGGCTTTACCTTTTCCTCGCCAACCTTCAGCATGTTTTTACTGAAGTCTACCCCTTTTACTTCTCCGCCTTCACCAACTGCATTGGCTAATGCAATTGTCCAATCTGCCGTACCACAGCAAACATCTAGAGCCTTCGCTCCAGGTTTTACTGCCATGTGCTTCATCGTATCATTGCGCCAGCCAACATGCATCTGGAAACTAATAACGCCATTCATTTTGTCATAGTTATCCGAAATACTTTCAAATACTTCGTGCACGTGCTCTTCTTTCGTTTTAGCCATTTTGAAAAACCTCTCTTATCCATTAGTAGAAGCAATGGATGCCTCTACACGTGCTTGTAGAGCTTGTTTCACATCACCTTGTAAAAACGATGCATTTTCTATCACCTGTAACAGCTCTGTTTTTAATTGCACAATTTTGTCCTTTATGGCGTTGCCATAGGTCGCTCCAGTATATCTCGCGCTTTCTTCAAGAACTTTACTCATTAAAGATACTTGCCCACGTTGATATGTCGCCAATTCTCTTTCTAAACGCAAGATTAATAAGCTCTTCTCCACAATTGGAATATAATCACCAAATGAATAGAGCTCAAAAAATTTTGAGATTAATCCTGATTCAATGTTAGTTATTGAGACAAACCATTGTTCGATTGATCGTTTTTCTGCCTCATATACTTTAATTTGGTGTTCACAACGTGCCACAATTCCTTGTGACAAATTTCGAATCAATGCGACATTTCCCGACATCGCTAAAATCTCATAATACCGGCCACTATAAAAGTCTCCTGCTAAAACGGTTAGCTGCTGTTCTTTTGATGTGGCATCTAGTTCTTTAATATGATCGTGCGCTGCTAAGGCTGCGTACACAATTCCAACAGTGATTGCAGCTTCTCGTTCATTTTGTTGCCACTCTTCCCCATTAAAAAAGGGAACTAACAAGTAAAATAATTGATTTTCATCGAGCACAGGCATTCCTGTGTATTTTTGCAAAGTTCTATGACGAACATCCATGAAAATCTCTGTTTTTAATTGTGCAATTGAATTTTGAATGTATGTTGCATTCATAGACCTTACTCCATTTCACTTTCAAATACGTTAGTCTTTTCATGACCTAACGCTTGCTTACTGAGTCATTATAGCATACGCGACGATTCGTAATAAAAATTTTTTGCTTTATTCAACATGATAGGCAGAAGAGCTTCCCCGTTAAAAAACAGAAGAAATCCAACTGCCTATCAATTATGCCTCGGCATAATTGCGTCCGGAACCGGCTTTATGTTTAGGCCTGCACGACGCAGGTCAGTTAGCCGTTATCGCATGGATGCGATGATTTTAGGCTAACATCCTATATTGAACTCCTTTCCGATTCAGAACATCCGCCGGAGGCTTTGGGCCAACACGTTGACCACTCAGTCGTGTGTTGCTGCAGTCGCTGCGCTTTCGCACAGCTAAATTGCCACAGAACGTGGTGTTCTTAGACTGAGTTCCTCTATTTCAGCGATGTTCGACACGCTCTATAAGAATCGAATCGAAAACATCATTACTTAGTTTTACACATCTGGTCGATTTATATGTGCCATTACTAATTTGAATAAACATGAAACCATTCATAAGCACTTCTGAATGTAATTTCGTTCTATTACTTTTTAGCTTCGCTATTTATAACACCGTGTGCTGTATGAATCTGTGCTTTCCCACGAATTTTCATGGCAGATGTATGTTCGGTAAATTGAGCAATCATAACTTCGCCTGCATCTAATTTTTCAGAATGATGGAACTTTGTATCTGTACCTCGTGTTAAACCGATTACATGTACGCCATCTTCCTCTGCTTGAATAACAATATAATCTTGTGCCATTGTTTGTACACTCCTTAAATCCGACAAATTCTTAGTCCATCATAACATAATTAGACACTCAATTTAAGACATTTGAATAAATGATAAAACTTCTCTACGTTTTACTTCATCTTCTTCGTAAATACCACGAGCAACCGATGTCACAGTTTTAGATCCTGGCTTCTTAAGTCCTCGCATAGTCATGCACATATGCTCCGCCTCTATCACTACATAAACACCTTTTGGAGAGAGCATTTCCATAATTGTCTCTGCCACGGTGGAAGTAATTCGTTCCTGTAATTGCGGACGACGAGCAATAGTTTCTACTGCACGTCCTAATTTACTTAGTCCAGCAACAATGCCATCGTTTGGTATGTATGCGACATGAGCCTTTCCATAAAAAGGAACTAAATGATGCTCGCACATCGAATAAAACGGAATGTCCTTTACAAGTACTAATTCCTCATGGTCTTCATGGAACACTGTTCTAAAATAATCTTTTGCATCTTCATGTAAGCCACTAAACATTTCCGCATACATTTTTGCTACACGTTTCGGTGTATCGAGTAAACCTTCACGATTTACATCTTCGCCTACCGCCTCTAAAATCATTTTTACTGCTTCTTCTATTTTCAATAAATCAATATTCGACATCCGTGAAACCCTCCTGCGTATCAATACATTACACATTTCCTTATGCATCGTAGCATATCCAAAAGGTAAGCGCAAAACGACTTACTTGATTCAAAAGAAATTCATCGCTATATGAGCAAAATAGCCAATTAATGCTTTCTAATTTGGAGCATATTTTATAACTCACCGTCATAACGTGTGGTTGATTTCCGTTCCGACTAGGCTTTTTCCTGGGGATCAACTTTTAGTGTTGGACCTCAAATAATATTCTATCTACGTTACTTACACTCATGTTTATTGCATCTTTCTATGTATCATTAACTTATTTAGCTATGTACGCAACTCTTCGTAGTGAAGATCAATTATACCTCGGTATAATTGTTGCTGTCGCTTCGCTTTCGCACAGATAAACAATGCGTCGGGAATCGCTGAAAGAAGTTAAAAAGAGCAGCCTCCATGTCATTTACATGAAGACCGCTCTATGTAACTACTAGACGTGTATTATTTTACAGCATCTTTAAGCGCTTTACCTGGTTTGAAAGCAGGTACCTTGCTAGCAGCGATTTCGATTTCTTTACCAGTTTGTGGGTTACGACCTTTACGAGCCGCACGTTCACGTACTTCAAAGTTACCAAAACCAATTAATTGTACTTTGTCACCCTTTGCAAGAGCATCTTGAATTGTATCAAATACAGCTTCAACTGCTTTAGAAGCGTCTTTTTTAGAAAGACCTGCAGCTTCAGCAACAGAGTTTACTAATTCTGTTTTATTCACACCATTCACCTCCTCTCAAAGGGTCATGAACCAATTCTGTAAAAAGATTAACACATTGAAAACCGCTACGCAACTGTATTCATACATGATTATAACCAAAAAATGCGTTTTTCACCCAAAAAACAAAAATAACAGGACTTTTCGCATAAAAACGAAGAGCCCTGTAGTAATTTTTTGTGCTTTATTTTTCATTTTTTCACTACAAAATAAATGTAACTAATCCTCTATCCCCTTCATTCACCATACGTTCAATTGTTTGTCGCATCCGTTTTTTGGCTGTCGCTGGAACGGCATCCATTTTATAGCGTATTCCTTCTTTTAACACTTCATGTAGCGGAGTTCCAAAAAGTTGTGTACTCCATAAAGCTTCACGATCATGTAAATAGGCATGATTTAAATCCTTAAGTAATTGTTGACTATGGAATTCAGAGCCAATTAGTGGCGCGAATTCTGATTCCATATCTACACGAATGATATGGTATGATGGCGCTTTTGCCTTCATACGCACACCATAGAAATTATTTTGTTTAATGAGCTCTGGTGCTGTTGGCTCAAACTCCTGCATCATCGGCAATGTTACGCCATAACCTTTCGAATCTGCTTCACTAATAGCAGTTTTAAAGCGTTTTTGCGCCTCTTTTGCTTCTGCTGCCTCTTTAATAAATAGTAGCCAATCTCGCTTCGTCTCAATCGGCTCATCTAGCCATTCATTGCAAACCGACTTATATAGCTCACCTTGCAATGACACCCGAATAACTGCGGTCCCAACACCAGCATCCACATGCACCACTTCACTCTGGTCAATAAAATCAATGGCTTTAAAGGCATCTGATGCCTGCTGTACATCTCTAATTTTCATAATAGATGACAACACTTCTTCCATCGAATCAATTAATGCAACATTCAATGGGTGTGTTGCATCTAAAACATCTAACCAATCTGGTTTTTCCACTTCAATTGTTCGAATTGGAAATTCAAATAATGCTTCTTGCAAAATATACTGAATATCAGATGCACGCATTTGATCAATTGAAGTAGCAATTACTGGAACATTATAGCGCTCAAATAACTCATTTCGAAGCTGTACCGTTTCCTCTCGTGCTGGCATTTGGCAATTTAATACAATAACGAAAGGTTTTCCAATATCCATTAATTGTTCTACAATTTCCTCTTCAGCCTTTTCTGCCGCACGACGACTTATACCATTTACCGTGCCATCTGTTGTTACAACAATTCCAATATTGGCATGGTCACGAATAACTTTATCTGTGCCTATTTTCGCGGCTTCTTGGAAGGGGATAGGCTCTGTATGCCAAGGTGTATGCACATATTTCGGCCCATTTTCATCCTCATAGCCCTTTGTACCTTCAATGATATACCCAACGCAATCTGCTAAACGAATTTGAAATGACATTTCATCATCACCGACCGCGATACGTGTTGCTTGGGCAGGCACAAACTTCGGCTCAGCAGTCATAATGACTGGCCCCGGCGAACTTTGTGGCAACTCGTCTTGTGCACGCATTCTTTCTGTATCATCCACAATATTTGGTAACACGACCGCTTCCATAACCTTTTTTACAAATGTTGATTTACCTACACGTACTGGACCGACAACACCAATATAAACATCGCCATTTGTGCGCTCTGCAATTTCTCTAAATACTGCTTCACTCAAGGTTTCTGCCTCCTTTATCTACGCTTTTTCACTATATGCGAGCTGATAGATAAATATGAAAAGCTCCTCACAAATGTAAGGAGCTTAGTAACTAATCTTTTTTATTTTTGGATTCAGACTCTTGAATTGCTTTTTCTCTAGCTTTTTCTCTAGCTTTTTTTGCGTCACTATTATAGGCGTCCATAAAATAAATTGGCTCACCTTTTTCATCTACTGTATATGGTAAAGAATAAGCTGGTACTACTGGATATTTATCTACAAGTAGCTGACGAATATCATCTCCAGGCTTCACATTAGGCTTGTCTTCCTTTAGTAGTTGACCCAAATCGATTGAATAGTCCACATGCATTTCACCATCGCCTGTCATAAATATTGGTAATTCGGCACCAGAATAGGGGCTTTTCACAGTTACATCTGTTTTATAGCCCAATTCTTCAAAGTTAATTTGATATACATTATCAGAAGTCGCACCCTTTATCGGTAAATATTGGGTAGCAAGTTTTTGAATATTAATTTCACGAATTCGCTCTGCCGCATTTAAATCTACCAATTTTACTTTAGCTTCATTCTCAGGATCCCAAATAATATACTGGAAAATCCCACCCTTTTCATAGGCGTTCCCTGGAATTTGTGCAAGATATTTAGGCATTAGTCTTTCAAAATCAATTAAATATTTTATATATATATCTGTATCTAGCTCGCTATTTTTAATTGGAACTAGGCCTCCAGTTGCTTCACGGTATTCATCAACCGCACGCTGAACAGCAGCTAACTGGTCAGCATCAGGTACTAATTTCGCCCTTTTTTCATCCTCTGGATATGCACAACCTACTAGAAGCACTGCGGTTACGATTACCAAAAGAAAAGCACTTAGTTTTTTCATGTCACTTCCACCTCATCATTTTTTATCATGGCCATGTTGCTACAATTAGTACCATTAAAAATGTGCCAAGTCCAAACAGTATGTATGCAATTAAATTTACGATTGTACGTAAAAAAACGTTCGAAACCTTATTACGAGCTAAATAAATTAACCCGACAGATATAATCATAAAGCCGATACAATAAAATGATACCCACATTACATCAAGCGCAGGCAAATGTTTTAACGGACCCATTTAAGACAACCACCTTTCTTTAACGTCTCGAAACAATCAAAGTATATTATACTATGTGCTTTCGCTAAAAAGAAATAGTTGTCCTATAACTATCAATCAATTATGCCTCGGCATAATTGCGTCCGGAATCGCCTTTGTGCTTGCACAAAGAACTCCTTTTCGATTCCGTGACATCCGCCGGAGGCTTTAACTTCTTTCAGCGGGTGTTTGGACACTCTCTGAAAAGTAGCTTAAATCCGCATCATACCACCACCTACTGAGGTAGGAGACATCTGCTGAAAGAAGTTAAATGGACAACCTTTATAATTTTATAGATTATTCCATTAGAAGCACACAATAAGGTGTCTCAGTTATTTACTGAGACACCTTATTTATGTCCATTTTATGACAAACCTTATAGATCAGGTATAATGATTACCTATTTTACTCTACAAATATATATTATCAATATATCATGTCATCGATTTCTCGCTTTTTCATACGCATCATTAATGCATCAACCGCTACTTTCGGTTCTATATCACTAAATAGAACACTATATAGCTCAGTAGTTATTGGCATAGCAACATCATATTTCTCTGCTAGTTGATAGGCAGCTTTTGTTGTGCGAACCCCTTCAACAACCATGCCCATTTGGTCTAGTACCTCTGGCAGTTTCATTCCTTGCCCCAGTAAATTACCCGCGCGCCAATTACGAGAGTGCACACTTGTACATGTTACAATTAAGTCTCCCATGCCTGTAAGTCCTGAGAATGTAAATGGATTCCCCCCCATTTTAACACCAAGACGTGAAATCTCAGCTAATCCTCGAGTAATTAGTGCTGCTTTGGCATTATCACCATAATTTAAGCCGTCTGAAATACCCGCAGCTAATGCGATTACGTTTTTTAAGGCGCCACCTATTTCTACGCCAATCACATCTTTGTTTGTGTAGACGCGGAAAAATTGATTCATAAATAAATCCTGTACTTTTTCTGCGGCTTCAATGCTTGCACAAGCGGCTGTAACAGTTGTCGGGTGGTGTAAGACAACTTCCTCTGCATGACTTGGACCTGAAAGTACAACAATCTCTTCTACACATTCAGCTGGTAGACTTTCTGCCAGAATTTCTGAAATTCGTTTTAATGTATCAGGCTCGATCCCCTTCGAAACATGAACAAACAGTACTTTTTTATCGAGTTCTGCTATCATTTTTTCACATACTTCTCGAATAGCCTTAGTAGGCACGGCTACGACAATTGTCTCCGAATGAGCAACTGCCTTAGCAATATCGCTTGTCGCATACAAATTTGTCGGTAGTACCGTTTCAGGTAAATACTTCCTATTTGTATGCAGGTTGTTAATTTCTTCAGCTTGATCTGTTCGATGAGTCCATAGAAGTGTATCATGCCCATTTTCTGCAAGCACCATCGCAAGCGCTGAACCCCATGAGCCTGCCCCTAACACACAAACTTTTTCCATTCAAAAACCTCCCTTGTTTTGAAAAGACAATTCACTCCTATTAGTTACAAAAAATGCTAGAGAAAGGCTTATAACAGTAAAGCTTTCAAAGCAATCTTATTAGTAGACATTAGAAAAATTATTCTTTCCTCTCTTGTAAAAAGACGCCACCCAACAATAATTGTCGGGTTGGCGTATTGTATGTGTATATTTTTCCTAAGCACGAGCACGGGTAATTAAACGAATTGGCGTTCCTTCAAAATCAAATGTTTCTCGAATACGATTTTCTAAAAATCGTTCATAAGAGAAATGCATTAGCTCTGGCTCATTAACAAACACCACAAAAGTAGGTGGCTGTATCGCAACTTGGGTAGCATAGTAGATGCGAAGACGGCGGCCTTTATCAGTTGGTGCTGGGTTGCGTGCCACTGCATCCTCAATCACTTCATTAAGGATAGATGATTGAATACGCATTGCATGGTTCTCACTTACACGTTGTATAATCGGTAAAATTTGATGTACACGTTGCTTTGTATTGGCCGAAACAAAAATAATTGGTGCGTAGTCTAAGAATAAGAAATGCTCGCGAATTTGTTGTGTAAAGACGTTCATTGTTTTTTCGTCTTTTTCAACAGCATCCCATTTATTAACAACAATAACAATAGCTTTTCCTGCTTCGTGCGCATAGCCTGCAATTTTTTTATCTTGCTCTTGGATGCCTTCTTCTGCATTAAGAACAACTAAAACAACATCAGAGCGTTCAATTGCACGTAACGCACGCAATACAGAGTATTTCTCTGTCGTTTCGTATACTTTTCCTTTTTTACGCATACCGGCAGTATCAATAATGACATATTCCTGTCCATCATACTCATAAGGCGTGTCAATAGCATCTCGAGTAGTACCCGCTATATTACTAACAATTACGCGGTCTTGGCCTAAAAATGCATTTACTAACGAAGATTTCCCCACATTTGGACGACCAATTAACGAGAATTTAATAACTTCGTCCCCATATTGATCTTCATCTTCCTTAGGGAAATGTTTTGCACATTCATCCAATAAATCCCCTAAGCCTAAGCCGTGAGAACCAGAAATTGGCCAAGGTTCACCAAAGCCAAGCGCATAGAAATCATAAATCATCTCACGCATGTCCGGGTTATCAATTTTATTCACTGCTAAAACGACCGGTTTTTTTGTTTTGTATAAAATTTTTGCTACTTGCTCATCAGCAGCTGTTACACCTTCACGGCCATTTGTCATAAAGACAATAACGTCCGCCTCATCAATGGCAATCTCTGCTTGTTGACGAATTTGTTCTAAAAACGGTTCGTCCCCAATCTCAATACCACCTGTATCAATAATATTAAAATCATGTGCTAACCACTCTGCCGAACTATAAATACGGTCGCGTGTAACTCCTGGAATGTCTTCCACAATCGATACACGTTCTCCAACGATACGATTAAAAATCGTCGACTTACCTACGTTCGGACGACCTACGATGGCTACTACTGGTTTCGTCATCTGTACTTCATCCTTCCAACTTCTTGTCTTTCGCTATTATACACGAAAAATGCCATTATATCATATCATATCCATAAACGAGCGCGCTATGTACCGTTCTATTCATCTCTCTGGTATTTTTTTCATCATTTCCTCTTAAATTTGGTGGTTCGATGTGGCTCTTTGGCTCTTTGACTCTTCTATCTATTTTCCTCCATAAAAAAGCGAGGACACAAACTGCATCCTCGCATGTCTAGTTTATTTAAAATTTTTCAGTTTATCGCCAATGACATCACCGAAAGAGAAGCCTGTGTTTTCTTCTGGTAATTCATAGTCGACTACTTCCTCTGCCTCAGGGTTTTCAAGTAAATCCTTAATACTTAATGCTAAGCGACCTTCTTCAGCATTAACGTCAAGCACTTTTACTTGTACATCTTGTCCCTCTTTTAGCGCTTCGTGTGGCGTGTTAATATGCTTATGCGCGATTTGTGAAATATGCACTAAACCTTCTACACCTGGGAAAACTTCAACAAATGCTCCAAATGAAGTAAGACGTTTTACTTTTCCATCTAGCACTGTTCCTTTAGCTGCACGCTCTTCGATGTTCGACCAAGGACCAGGAATCGTTTCTTTAATGGATAGCGAAATACGCTCATTTTCTGGGTCTACAGAAAGAACTTTTACCTTCACCTCTTGTCCTTCCGATAAAACCTCGCTCACATCACTCACATGCTCATGAGACACTTGTGAAATATGCACAAGGCCATCAATACCACCAAGGTCAATAAATGCACCAAATGATGCGATACGCTGTACTTTACCATCTAAAACATCGCCAGTTTTAATTTGATTAATAACATCTTTCTTTTGAGAAGCTTTTTCAGCTTCCACTACAGCACGATGTGATAAAATCAAGCGATTTTTTTCTTTATCTAGCTCAACAATTTTAAAGCTAAGAGATTTACCTTTATAGTCTTCAAAATCATCAACAAAGTGGTCTTCTACTAGGGATGCTGGAACGAAGCCACGTACTCCTAAATCAACGACAAGACCGCCTTTAACAATATCTTTTACTTCCGCTTCGAAAATTTCCTCAGCGTTGAATTGTTGTTCAAGTGTATCCCATGCTTTTACAGCATCTACTTTGCGTTTTGATAATACATAGTTTTCTTCTTCAACTTTTGTAATCATCAACTCTAACTCATCTCCAACAGAAATTACGTCAGACGCTTTTTCAATGTGTAAGCTTGATAATTCACTTATTGGTACAATACCGTCAAATGGTGCACCTGGAATTGAAACAGTTACCGCTTTTTCATCAACTTGCTCTGCAATACCTTTGACGATATCACCTTCGTTAAACGTTTGTTCTGCATAGTTCATTTCTTCAGACATATGTAACCCTCCTTCGCATCTTCCCTTACTATTTTATTCGAAATTGAAGATAAAGACAAAAATAAATCCTTTAAATTCAAAAAATGTCTGAAATTTTAGGATTTACACCCTTTTTTCTTGCGCTAATTTTAAAATGGCCTGTGCTGCTTCATCAATTGACAATGCTGTCGTATCTAAAAATACGGCATTTTCCGCTTGAATTAGTGGCGATGCTTCACGCTCGCTATCCATTTTATCGCGCAGGGCAATTTCTTCTTGAAGCTTTTCAATAGAAGATTCGATTCCTCGTTTTTGATTGTCCATAAAACGACGTCTTGCTCTCTCTTCTACAGTTGCGGACATAAAAATTTTTAGTTCTGCAGTCTTTAATACATGCGTAGCAATATCGCGCCCATCCATAACAACACCACCATTAGCCGCAAGCTTTTGTTGCTGTGCTACTAATAGTTCACGTACTTTAGCATGTGCCGCTACTTGTGAAACAGATGAAGTTACCTCATTAGATCGAATTTCTGCCGACACGTTCTTCCCGTCTAAAAAGACAAGTTGTCCTTCAGCAGAAGGCTTTAATTCAATTGTGCTGGATGCTAGCATTTCTGCTAATTTTGTTTCATCATCTAAATGTATGTTTTGTTGCATTGCTTTATACGTCACAGCACGATACATAGCACCTGTGTCGATATAAGTAAATCCAAGTGCCTCTGCAACAATTTTCGCGATTGTGCTTTTCCCAGCACCAGCCGGTCCATCAATCGCAATTTGAATGTTTTTCTTCATATTTTCCCCTACTTTCTAACACACCATATTGTATCATAAAAAAGCCCTCTTTAAGCAGAGGGCTTTCTGAAATCAAAATACTACTTGATTTGAAGGTAATGTAAACTCCCTACAGAAATTTCATGGAATTTCCTACTCACCAATAGAGGTTGGGAAGACCAATCAATTATGCCACGGCATAATTGCGTCCAGAATCGGCTTTGTAAAAATCAAGCATCAAAAGGATTTATTTCTTTACGACGATTCACTAATTGACGTTCAAAACAGAAACGAACAATATGCTGTTGGTCTACATCATCGGTATCTGTTAGTTGAATAGTTGCAATTTTTTTATCATCTTTTTCGTATATACGAACAACCATCGCGTCTGTGACCACGTATTTTACATCCCCATTGGCATATGGTAAAACGATTGTTAGCTGAACCTCATCACCATCTTGGAAAGCAATTGCCCCTTTCAAGATCACTGCCAAACCACCTGCGCTAATGTCCGATGTTACTAGCTGATATTTGTAATCCTTAAACTTTATCGCTACATCCACAGGCGTTTCCACACGTACATATTCACGACGTTGAATTTTGATAAAGTCATCTGCCTGTGGACAATGCAACATAATCATAGGTATATTACCAGCTTTACGTCCAATCACTTCAGTATTGAAAGCAAATGATTGTTTATCCTCCGTGCGAAAAGTTGCTCTAAATTCAGAACCATCTATTAAAAAAGCTGTTTTCTTTGTGGCAACATTTATTGGATAATCGATATAAACAATATTTTCTTTTTGTTCTACAACTTTACAGCGGAATTTTTCAACACTCTCTGTATAAGTTGGTTCTAGTTCTAATTGTGTACCAATTTTTATTTCCATGAGCATCTCCTCGAACACAAATATACATTTATTATCGCACGAGATGCCCAATTTGGCTATATAGACTGGTAGTTTTTTCTTATATTAAGTTAAATATTCCACTTTTAAAACATTGTGATTTTCAGCGTCAATAACAATTCGGAATGTTTCTTGCGCGTTTTTATCACGGACCGCAATTACCTCATAACAAAGACGTTGTTCAAATGAGCCGTTATCTGTATAAATATTTTTCACTTCTTGTACTTTCACATCATCATCGAAGAAAGTTCTCCAATCAATTGGTTTTGGAGTTTGTGGTTTAATCGTCTCTGCCTGAATATATTCCATCGCATTTGCACCAAGTAACTCGCCTGTATCCTTAGCAAGTTTCAATTGCACCCCATCTGCATAAATCAATGCATTATCGCCAGGGTGAACACGTGCAAATGTCACATGCCACGCTTGATGGTTTTCACGAGATTCCACAAATGCAACATCATTCATCCCAAGTCGTTTTACATATTCTTCAGCTTTGTTCATGATTTCATCTTGTGATAGCCTTGCTTCATCTACTGGACGTTCCACTAAATAGGATATTAAATGTCCACCCTTTTCTGTTAGATCGACATATCCTAAACGAATATCTTGGTGGAATTGGATATGATAAAACGGATATGGTGCAGTATCGCTACTTTTCGTCACAGTAAATGTTGCATCTTTTATGATAGGGAATAATTGTTTTACTTTTTCCAATGCTTCTTTTTCAGTAATGACTGAATCTTGTAATGCTTTAAGATCTATTTTTTTCTGCCAATCTGATTCGCTTAATGTAAGCGGGAAGTCTTTTTCACTGTAACCCTTTAATGTCTTTTGTACATTATCAAAAGTCGTATTTGGGTTTTTCGTATCTACTTGTCTTAACCAAACATCCATTTTACCGTTATTTTTATAAAAATCTACTGTTGCAGCTGACCATTCATCTGAAAGTGATTGTAAATTCGTTGAGACTTGTGGCATTTTTTCTCGCCAAGCTTTATAATCACCAGTTTTAGATGTTTTCTTTGCCTCATCTCCTAGACGTCCTAAGTAACTTAGCCAGTCGTTCGACATTTCCTGCCCGATAGGAATATTCGACATGGAAGATCGAACGTCAGAGCTTAGTCGCCAAACGGAATCTAACTCATTGTGAATGGCATTGTCATCCCGAAACAATAGAGATTGTGAAACTGCTTGTTGTAGATGAGATAATTTCTCGGATGCATCCGTTAAATTATCTGTGTACTGAGCTAGCACAGTACGTTGTAAACTTGCATTTTTTCCGTGCATATTAATGCTATATGCCCCTAATCCAATAACTGCCGCAGTGAGTATAACGAGCATAGTTCTCATTTTTTTCCTCCTTTCTTATGAACAGAAAATATGTTCTCCAATTCGTTTAATTTGAGGTCGTGACCAAATCCACTTACTTGTTGCTGTTTTCGGATTAAAATAATACAGTGCATTTTCCGAAGGATCCCATCCATTCATAGCATCAAGAACTGCTTCTTTTGCACGTTCATTTGGTTCAAGCCAAATTTGCCCATCTGCCACTGCAGTAAATGCTAGTGGTTGGAAAATAATACCTGAAATAGTATTTGGGAATTCAGGACTTTCCAAACGATTTAAAATAACAGCCGCTACAGCCACTTGACCTTCATAAGGCTCTCCCCTAGCTTCACCATAAACCGCATTCGCTATTAACTGTACATCTCTGTCAGTATACTTTGGAGGTACTTGAGTTTTAGTCCCATTATTATTAGTACTGCCACTACTTTTACCTCCTCCACCACCGCCACCAGTGTTTGTTTTCACTTGCTGTTCAAGTGGCGTTCCACCATAATAAGTAAATTGATTTCCTGCATTTAATTGCGCTTTTACCCATCCTTCATCGTAATCTGAATAACCCGATAAAGTTTTTTTAGTTTTAGCACCGGCTATTCCATCTACTGGTAAACCATATTTCTCTTGGAAAATTCGTAAAGCCCAATATGTGTTATAGCCAAATTTTCCATCAATTTTACTTTTATAAAATCCTAAGTATTGTAGCCTTGCCTGTAGCTCAATTACATCATCTCCATAAGCACCACGAGAAATCTGTTGCTCGGTAAATGCAATGGCGTCATTTTGCGGAATAGCAAATATACTAATCCCCAACATCAAAGCAAAAACTATGCTTACTAAACGCATTATCATCACTCCTTTTTTTCATAGCTTGAAACAAACGACTCATTTTATACATATCAATTTTGCCTCGGCAAAATTGCGTCTGGAATCGGCTTTGTGCTTAGGCCTGCAGATGTTTTTTGCGCGAAAGCGAAGCGGCAGCGGCACCGATGCAGGTCAGTTAGCCGTTATCGCATGGATGCGATGGTTTTAGGCTAACATCCCCTAAGAACTCCTTTCCGATTCCGTGACATCCGCCGGAGGCTTTAGGCCGACACGAAGTTGGTCACTCAGTCGTTGCCACAGGACGTGGCGTTCTTAGACTGAGTTCCTTTATTTCAGCAATTTTTTTGTAGCGAAAGCGAAGCGTCAGCTACAGGTGTTTGGACACCCGCTGAAAAATAACTTAAATCCGTATTCATCTCACCACCTATAGAGGAAGAAGATTCCTATACCTGTCGCTACGCTTTCGGTACAAAGGAACATTTGCTGAAAGAAGTTAAAAATAGAAAAGCGCAGAAATCTTTTTTAGATTTCTACGCTTTATATTTTTTTATGCATATGCAAATGTTGTACTAGGTGATAGTGAGCGAGCTTGACTTTCCGTAGCCCAAACCACCACAAAAATAGCATAAAAGGGATCATTAAATATACCCAATACCCTTTGAATGATAAAATTGTATTATATAAAATGTGTAATACTACCGGTGCACATAGCGCCATAGCAATCATTTCTTTCGTCTTTGCAAGCTTAGAAAACTTGGCACGTCCATAATAATAGCCCATTACAACACCGAACAAAGCATGACTCGATACAGGTAATAATGCACGCATAAATGCAGTATTCAAACCGAAAGAAAATAAATAAAGCACATTTTCTATCGTAGCAAAACCAAGAGATATACTTGCACCATACAGTATGCCATCATAAGGATCATCGAATTCTACATGATTGTAGATTGCAATCAAAAGAACAAACCATTTAAAAAACTCTTCAACTACACTAGAAAAAACTACATCTTGTAGATAAAGATAACGAAAGACCCCTTCCTCTGTTAGTACATATTGTAAGAACAAGATTGGGAACGTTAAAAATGCGCCATACAAAAACGTTTGAAGTAAGGTTTTTCTTGGCTCCGTTGCCATCTGATTGCGCAAATAAAAGTAACTAAAAAGCGCTAGACCGGGAGCAATGGCAGCTGATAATAAAATGATCATGATGCCGGCTCCTTTCAAAAAATCAATTTCGCCTTGACATATTTATGTTAAGATTTTAAAATTCGTGACATCCTTCTAAAGTATTAACAAATATTTTCTGCGCAAAAGCGAAGCGACAGCGCATAATGTTGGTTAACTTTGGCGTTTTCAAAGGATGTAAAATTCCATATCCTAAGTTTATCTTTATCTACCGAATATTGGACACCTGCATAAAAAATATATCCGTATAGCTCAGGTGGAAAACTTATTAGACTTAAGCTTCCGTTTTCGACAATAAATATCTATTACATGAAGATAAACTGCTATTATTATACCATGATATGACATAAAACTTTTTAAAAGGAGATAAATATTTTTTATGAAAAAAACAATTTTATTAATTCATACAGGTGGAACAATTTCTATGGCGATGAGTGATGAAGGTGCCGTTATGCCAAACAAGGAAAATCCTCTAATGAAGGAGAGCAGTAAACTTGATGCACTTGCCACAATTATTGAAATGGAGGCTTTTAACCTCCCATCACCACATATTACACAAAAAGAAATGCTTAAATTACGTAATCTTATAATCAAAAAAGTTGCAGAGGAGAAAATTGATGGCGTTGTTATCACTCATGGTACTGATACATTAGAAGAAACAGCTTATTTTTTAGAGTTAACGACTGATTTATCAATTCCTATTGTCTTAACAGGTGCAATGCGCTCCTCAAACGAACTCGGTGCAGACGGTATTTATAATTTAGTAGAAGCCGTTCGTGTGGCCGTTGATGAAGAAGCTCGAGAGAAAGGTGTGCTTGTTGTCATGAATGACGAGGTCCACCTTGCTGTTAACACTACAAAAACAAGCACTAGTTCGGTAAATACCTTTCAGTCACCTCAATATGGCCCGATTGGACTTATTACAAAATCAAGAATATTATTTCATCATGCCCCTCTCCGCCGTCAATATGTAGAAATTGATGGATTATCAAAACGAGTAGCCATGCTGAAAGTGTATGCTGGTATGGAGGATGACTTACTTAATGTAGTACTCGCATGTAAATACGATGGCGTTGTGTTAGAAGGCCTTGGACAAGGCAACGTCCCTCCAACAGTTGTTAAAGGTATTGAAAGTCTTTTAGAGCGCGGTATTCCTGTTATACTCGTATCCCGTTGTTTTAATGGTATCGCAGAAGGAGTTTATGGCTATGTTGGCGGTGGCAAAATGCTCGAAGACTTAGGAGCTATATTTGCAACTGGTATCAATGGTCAAAAGGCGCGACTAAAATTATTAATTGGGCTCAACAAAGTAGAAACTCCTCTTGATTTAAAGGAATTTTTCATGTAAGACTATTGTATTCAATTAGGCTTATGCCTCTACAATTTGCTTATAATAATTCAAGATTTTATGTAAATGATGGATTGCTATCTCAAAGTCCGGTTGAATAACAGAGAGCTGTATGAAATCTCTTTGACGTAAGTATTGACTATCTGCATGAACATAATAACCATTTAAATTTAAATCACTCTGTAGATTTGCCAAAGTCTTAGGAAGTTGTAAAGTGACCAACATCGGATACGGTCTAGTTGAAACTTGGTAGTGCATAAATGGTAGTTGCAGTAATGTTTTAAAACGTTGCTGTAACTGTCCATATCTTTCTGGATATGCTTGTAATGCTGCAGTAACATTTGCAACAAGTACTGCTGGTAATGTAAATGGAATCTCACCTTGCTGGTAAATAGCTAAATCGAGATAAGCAGGTAATGTTGAAGAAGATTTCACAATGTTTTGCGAAAAAACAAAAGCCAAACCACTGAGCGCACCAATTGCTTTTCCACTCACCGCAGTCGCTAAATAACAATCTTTTAAAGAAAATGGCATTGCTCCGAAAGAACTAATGCTATCAATGCAAAGCTTAATATTATATCGCTTTGTAAGCTGTAAAATTTCCTTAATATCATTACAAGTACCAGTCGACGTTTCTCCATGCACTGCAAGAAGCCATTGATAAGATCTTTTTTGCAAATAAGCGTCCAAAATATTTGTATCAAAGGAACTTCCCCAACCTTGCTCCATTACATCAAAATCCAATGACCATCTCTCTGCTTGCTTCCGAAGACGTTCTCCAAACTCTCCATTTGTTAAAATTAGTCCACGCCCTAATTGTTGAGCCTTCAATTGCCCGAGCATAACTTCATTTGCCAATGTCCCAGTCCCTACAATTGTAGCTACATGCTCCGCTCCTGATAATTGAAGCAACTTATTTCTCATTTGCTCAAATAATGATTGAAAGCCTAATGAACGATGAGAAAGCTCTGAATACATAAATGGTTCTCTTTGTTTCACTGGACCTGGATAAAAAGTATGGCACTCCTTCGCAAGTCTTTGCTGTAAAGATTTTTCAAACTGCTGTCTAGTTAATACCATTGGTAAAAATAAAGCACCCTCTGTCCCTGTAGCAGGTGCAAATTGGGTAAAGCCCATTTGCTTATACAGCTTCTCTTCACGAGTAGTACCTGAGATAACCGCTGCCGAATAACCTTTTTCATACGCAAAAGCAGTCAATGCCTGCGTCAATTTCAGCAGTACTCTTCCTGTTCGGTAAGCCTTCTTAACGGCAAGCAATCTAATTTCACATAGCTTAGTACTAATCTCTTTTGATAAATACTGCTCAACCTTTCCTATCTTTTCATCAATTGAGAACGGCCTCTGATCTCTAAATGCAAGCATGCCTATAAGTTCTATTCCTTTATAAACAACAATATACGTATTTTCATGATGAAAACGGTCAACTTTTTTCCTTTCAGAGTTTGGTTTATGCTGTGGAATTTCTTCGACAAAGGTTTCATAATTTAATCGTGCAATTTCCTCAAACTCCACTTCTGTATGCGCAATTTTACACCAATACATATAATCACTTCCTTCTCTCTAAAGACTCTTTAATATTCGTCATATGTTTAATAAGCATAAAACTTATTGCTACTAGTATCGGTATGTATAACAGTAATTTATCTGTATAAACAATCGCTCCAACATATAAAACAAAGCCACCTAACATACTAAGTGTTAAACTTCTAGTTACACCAAGCGTAATAGCTGTCCCTACAACCATCATGAAAAATAAGCTCGGAGATAATGTCAGACCTACACCTATAAAAGTTGCTACTCCTTTTCCCCCATTAAACTTAAGCCAAAACGGAAACATATGACCAAGCATGCCCAAACTAGCGCCTAACACAATTACCCATTCTTCGAAATGCAATAAACGCCCTACACCAACAATGAGCGCACCTTTTAAAGAGTCCCCTAAAAAAGTCCATAGAAAAGCACCTTTCCCAATCACACTACCAGCATTTCTAGCCCCTAAGTTTCTACTTCTTTCTTCCTGTAAATTAACACCATATGCTTTTCCAACGACATACGCCGTCATAAAGTTCCCTGTAATATAACTAAGAATCCAATATAATCCAAGCATTCTTTCACACCTTTTTTTCTCAACTTCCATTAGAGAAATTATGTATTAACACCTTAACGCGGGGGTGATTTCCTTACGACTGGGCGCTTTCCTGGAGGCATTCGATGAGCGATTCGTTCTCTTTCCGTCGCTCTGGCCCTTCTATCCGTCGCTGTGACCCTTCTATCCGTCGATTCAATCTCTTTCCGTCGCTCTTGCCCTTCTATCCGTCGCTTCGACTCTTTCATCCGTCGCTTTGGCCCTTCTATCCGCCGATTCGTTCTCTTTCCGTCGTTTTGGCCCTTCTATCCGTCGCTTCGGCTCTTTCATCCGTCGCTCTGGCTCTTCTATCCGTCGCTTCGTTCTCTTTCCGTCGCTCTTGCCCTTCTATCCGTCGCTTCGGCTCTTTCATCCGTCGCTCTGGCTCTTCTATCCGTCGCTTCGTTCTCTTTCCGTCGCTCTTGCCCTTCTATCCGTCGCTTCGGCTCTTTCATCCGTCGCTCTGACCCTTCTATCCGTCGCCTCAATCTCTTTCCGTCGCTCTTGCCCTTCTATCCGTCGCTTCGGCTCTTTCATCCGTCGCTCTGACCCTTCTATCCGTCGCTTCAATCTCTTTCCGTCGCTCTTGCCCTTCTATCCGACGTTTTAAAAAAAGCTGTATAAGCTTACATGCTTATACAGCTCCTCTTGCTATTTTGCTCTTTTGTCAATTGTCTTTGCAATACAATCGCCATGGAAACGGCCATTTTCAATAAAAATTTCATTAGCATTATTTCCAGCTGCAATAACTCCCGCAATAAATAATCCTTCTACATTTGTTTCCAAAGTTTCTGGATTAAAGAAAGGACGACCCGTTTCATAATCAATAGAGACACCCATTGCTCGAATAAATGAATGATCTGGATGATAGCCTGTCATAGCAAAAACAAAATCATTTTTTAAAGTTTTCTTGCTACCATCAATTTCTACTACGACCTCATGCTCTCGGATTTCCAGTATATTTGTATTGAAATGCATTTGGACTTCTTCATTTCGTACTACACCTTCAAATTCTGGTAAAACCCATGGCTTGATGCTAGGTGAATACTCACTACCACGATAGGCAACAGTGACGCGAGCTCCTGCCTTATTCAACTCAAGCGCTGCATCTATTGCCGAATTTTTCCCACCTATTACGAGAACATCAGTATCGAAAAATTCATGTCCCTCTTTAAAGTAATGGAAGACTTTTGGCATTTTTTCACCTGGGATGTTTAAATAATTCGGATGGTCATAGTAGCCTGTTGCGATCACAACATAAGGTGTTGTATAGACCTCTTTATCTGTCGTTACTGTAAACACCGCTCCATTTTTTACAACGCTATTTACTTTCTCGAAGCGGTTTACTTGAATAGCTTTCAAACGTACAACTTCTCGATAATAAACTAGTGCTTGATTTCGCTTTGGTTTACGACCTTCAATAATAAAGGGAACATCACCAATAGCTAGTCGTTCACTCGTACTAAAAAAAGTTTGATGCGTAGGGTAATTGTATACCGCATTTACGATATTGCCTTTTTCAATGACAATTGGCTTTAATCCAATATTTTGCAAGGCTATTGCTGCTGCTAAACCACATGGGCCTCCTCCAACAATAATTGCATCTACTTGCTGCATTTCTTGACACTCCTATCAACTTTGTATCAGCAATTTGCTAATACTTTACTTAATCGGGCTTACCGAATTAATCCTTATCGTTTCCATTATACGCCTTCTATCGAGTTTTGGTTGTTTATTTACCCGAAATTTCAATGTCAATAATATGACACTGTGGTCTCGCACCAAGCCGAAAAGGTAATAATGTCGTACCATAGCCGTTACTTACTAACGTCATCACACCCTCACGCTCCCGATAAGAGCCATTAGGATGCACACCGTATGGACCAATTCTAATTTGACCACCATGTAAATGCCCACCAATCATTAAATCTGCTCTAAATTTTGCACGGACTCTTGCAAAAACGCCAGGGTTATGTGAGATGAAAACAACTAAGTCTTTCTCTCCTACCTTTGCAAATGCTTCATCAAAGCTATATTTCATTGTAGATGTATCTTCAATTGCATTTAGCCAAAAGCGGTTTTTTTTAGGTAGTAATACAGCATCATTAGCGATGATCTGAACACCATGTTCCTGCAAAATACTTCGTAATCGTCCTTCACCTACTTCTCTGTCATTATTCCCCCATACAAAATAAGTTGGTCCTAAAGGAGTTAATAACTTTAGGTTGTCATGAATACGTTGAATAGGTGTGCGTCCATCTGCAAAATCTCCACCAATAATAACAGCATCAAATTGACCATCTAACTGTTCAATCATCTGGCGATTAATTTTGCGTAAATGTGTATCCGAAATAAAAAATAGTCGGATTTTTTCCTGTTCACCCTTTAATAACAATTGATGATGTAAAACATTATTTTCATGTGCCACCTTCAACATATAAAGCAGGAACGCGATGACTACTAAAACAAATAGTCCAAAATAAATCATTCCTTCACATCTCCTTACGAAAGCAAAAAGACGATTCGTTATAATGAAGAATCGCCTTTTCACTAAATCAGACGTACGCCTCAACCATATTTGGTGTTAACGTTTGTCCATTATTTTATACTAGAAAAACATCATTGCCAAAGAATGACACCCGCTTTTCTTATGGTAGCTTAATCACTTGCCCGATCATTACATTATTTGAAGACATACCGTTTGCTGCACGAATTTTCGCTAGTGTTGCTTCACTGCCATCACCGTAGTGATTCAATGCAATACGATATAGATTTTCATTTGCTTTTACTGTATGAGTACTTGCACTTGCGGCTTGTTTTGCTTCTTCTGCTTTGCGTGCTGCCTCAGCTTTACGCGCTTCCTCGGCCTTTCGTGCTTGTTCCGCTTTTCTAGCCTCTTCTGCTTGTGCTATTCTAGCTTGCTCAGCTTTTTTAGCTTCCTCGGCTTTTCTAGCTTCTTCTGCCTTCTTGGCTGCTTCGGCCTTTTTCGCTTCCTCAGCTGCCTTCTGCTCAGCTGCTAATTTCTCAGCGTCTTTCTTAGAAGGCTCTTTTGCTTTGTCTGTTTTATCTTTGTCTGTTTTATCTTTGTTTGCTTTATCGTCTTCTTTTGCTTTGTTTTTGTCAGTTGACACAGCTAACTTACCTTCATCCCCTGAATCGTCAAATTCTACAACTTCATCCGAAGATTTTTTTTCAGCCTCTTCAATTGTTGTTCCAGGTTCATAGAATTTTAAAAAATAGACTAATATCGATAATGGAATTAAGATAAAAATTACAAAAAGAATCGTCATTAATGGCGGTTTTCGTTTTGTATTACTTGGCTTTTTATTGTCATTTCCATTTTTCTTCATTCTTGAAACCCTAGATAAAGCTTGCTGTTCTTTTTGTTCTTCTTCAAAAGATTGACGATGTTCTTCGATTTTATCGCGATAATCTTCTTTACTCATTCGCCGTTCCTCCAACCTTACTACGCTTTCTATCATTCTATTATGACGAATATTGCGAAAAAAGTAAATGACCGTCAGTTATAGTCTAAAAAGGACATATCACCATAACGTGGGGTTGATTTCCGTTCCGACCGGGCACTTTCCTGGTGGCGTCCAGTCGGTACGGAAATCAACTTATTATATGGCATACGTTTTAACAAATGTCATCCACAACTTTTGGTGATGAACCTTTAACAACCCATTAAGAGTTGCTTTAGCCGACTTTCCCATGGAATCATTTCTATTTTCTTCTCTTCTTTTAAGCGTACCTTATTGATTTCATCATAATGGATTCCACAATTTTCACAACAGTTTTCTGGTTTTTTCAGCAATTTTTGCCCAAAATACCCGACTAGCTGTGTGCGAATACAGTCTTTTGTCTGAGTCATTTTATGCATTTTATCGACAGCACGATACTTTTCCAGTGCTAAATGATTTAAACGCACTTTAACTTGTTCCATCGTTTCTTGTTGTAGCCAGTAATCAAGCACTCGAAAAGCGGTCTCACTCAGCTCTCCATTTTTCAACATTTGTGAAGGCTGTACTTGTTGATTTAATAGTTCCTGATAACGATCAACATGACCAGCTGTTGGCAAATCGCCTGTTACAACAAATTTCGCAAGTTCCTCATCACCCTCACTATAAAGTAAAATTGCGAGCGCTGGTTGACCATCACGACCTCCACGACCAATCTCCTGCATGTAATTTTCTACATTAGCAGGCAGCGTTTCATGGATAACCTGACGAATATTTGACTTATTAATACCCATTCCAAAAGCATTCGTAGCCACAATCCAGTCGAGTTCCCCGTCAATAAACTGTTGCTGAATAAACTGACGGTCATCAGCACCATAGCCTGCATGATAAGCTGCCGCTCGTATACCAGCCTGTATAAGCGCTTCGCTATATTGTTCAGCACGCTTCCGCGAGGACATATATAATATACCCGGTCCTGCCGTTTCTTTAACATGTTGCATAATCCAGTGTGTTTTATCTGCCCTATCCTCAAATACGACACGCCCAAGATGAATATTTGGCCGATCCACATTGTACAAAAACTCAAATGGTGTATCCAGCGACAATGTATCTCGTATGTCATTGACTACTTTATTCGTCGCAGTCGCCGATAATGCTAAAATCGGTGGACGATTTACTTGTGAAAACCATTGTCCAATTCGTAAATAATCTGGCCGAAAATCAAAGCCCCACTGAGAAATACAATGTGCCTCGTCCACGACGATAAGACCTAACTGCATTTGTGAAAGCTTGTCTTGAACTTGCTGCTGTAAAAGCATCTCTGGTGACGTAAAGATAAAACGATACTGCTCTAAAAAATGTAATACATACCGTTTTTCACTTACGGTTAAAAATGAATTTAAGGCAACTACCCTCTTTTCACCAAAGCGTTTTAGCTCCTCTACCTGATCCTGCATTAGAGAAAGCAAAGGAGAAACAATTAATACTGGCTTCTGCAGGATATATCCTGATAGTTGGTAACAAAGTGACTTTCCCATTCCAGTTGGTAATAAAGCGATAACATCTTTTTCTTCTAAAATGGCTTCAATGACCTCTTTCTGGCCTGGACGAAATGCTGTATAGCCAAAATACTTTGTCAATGTTTGTTCAAGCTCCATCTATACTTCTCCTTTCGCGAGGACAAGCCTTAACTGGAAATAACTCATACCTTCAACTACTTCATGCAATGTTTTCAATTTTTTTGTTTGATAGTGTTTCGATGCCAGCCAAACTTTTTCCGCTTCTTCATATGAGACGAATGGACCAATCGAAAAGTTCGGTTCGTTCATGGCTAGTTCCACCAAATGATCCTCGATTGTACTTTGTTTTAGTTTCCTTATTTGCACAATCTGTTCAATTGAATAGCCCTGCTCATAAAAATGTGCTGTTTGCTGCGCTGAATCGGTTAGTAATGCTTTGACTCTTAATCCTTCTGCCACTTTACCAAGTAACGGATAATCATTTGTCTGATGAACTTCATTTAATAATGTATGTAGCAATTCTATAAACGCTAACTGACAATCTAAAACTGTTTCCTGACGTTCACTCGCAATCTGCTGCCACGTCCATCCTGGTAAACTATGACCACTCAACCGATAGAGGACAAGCTGTTTGTTGGCATCTGATAAGGGTAACACGGAAAGCGCGCGTTCACATTCCTCCAATAATTGCTGCTGTAAATGCCCATCTTGAAAGTTAGACTCGACTAAAAATGTACGAACCCAAGACTGAATATTCGTATCCCTACTTATGGGAGAAAAAGAACGAACTCCAGCGCTTTGATAGGATAAACTTTGTACAATTAACGAGAACCTCGCAAAAAATATATGCTCATTTCCCCTATAGTGCCACCCGTCAAATAAATAATCAGATGTCTGCTCTGCTCGCTGTAAACCTAGCTTTTTCATGGAATAGTGACCAGATTCTTGCATAGTTAACCAACTATACTGTAAAAACGAATTTACGGCTTCATCAAATGTCTTCCTAGGTAACTTAGGTAATAGCCCAAAATAATTATGTAACTGAAATAGGCCAATGTCTTGAATAGTCTGACCTGAGCGCTTTCCTCTTAATACATGATAAGCAGCAGAAATTGTTCGTTCGTTATTTAGTTTTTGAAAGATTTGCAATAAAATTTGATGAAACATAGACGCAAATTCCTCCAATTTAATAGTATTTATGTTGAAATGTAAGATAAACATCTTTAAAATGAGTATGAAGCTTTGTAGGAACATGTAAAAGGAGAGAAAAAAAAATGGCTAAATTCACAATTGTTGATAAAGATACATGCATCGCTTGTGGCGCTTGCGGAGCCGCAGCACCAGATATTTATGATTATGATGATGAAGGGATTGCCTTCGTTATTTTAGATGATAACATGGGAACTGCTGAAGTTCCAGAAGATCTACTAGAAGACATGCAAGATGCTTTCGAAGGATGCCCAACTGACTCAATCAAAGTAGCAGATGAAACTTTTGATGGCGACTCATTAAAATTCGAATAGTCCTTCATACGTATCTTTAAAGGCATCCTTAACTGGGTGCCTTTATTTTTATCTCCTCACGTTACAAACACCAAAATTAAATTACATGTTAATTCTTTGGCTCATCACTATAACGTGTGGTTGATTTCCATTCCGACTGGGCGCTTTGTAGCTGCCGCTTTGCTTTCGCTACAGAAACCAATTGTTGCTGTCGCTTCGCTTTCGCACAGATAAAACATTTGCCGCTGACGCTTCGCTTTCGCGCAGAGCAGAGCTTCCTGGGGGCGTCCGATGAGCCGCTTTTGTTGCTGTCGCTTCGCTTTCGCACAGAAAACATCCGCTACGCTGCAGGGTCTCGGGCCAACAGATGTTTTTTGCGCGAAAGCGAAGCGGCAGCGGCACCGAGGTTGGTCACGAAGGCGTTATCACAGGACGTGATGGTTTTAGCCTTCGTTCCTCTATCGCTAATCCCCAAGGAGTCGCCTAGTCTCCACTCCAATCAACTAATACTTGGCATATGTTTTAACAAATGTCATTCACAACTTTGGTGATGAGCCAATTTTCTCATACGAATAACTTAATAACAGATTCTTATACCATTTTTATTAATTTAAAAATCTTGTAGCAAAAATAACAACTACTAGATTCGTCTCTAACATAGCAGAGATGAATTTTTTTATTTTCTAATGTAAAGTTTATCAGTCTTTTCATCTTGTTATTGCAACCATTTTTTATGTATGATAAGATTTTAGTAGTTGGTACTAATAACAGATATTATTTCGTAAAGGGGTTCTTATAGATGATGGATAATTTATTACAATTAAAAGATAAAAATATTGTAGTTATGGGTGTGGCAAACGATCGAAGTATTGCTTGGGGTATCGCAAAACGTTTATTTGACGTAGGTGCAAATGTTATTTTCACATATCGCCAAGAACGTTCATTAAAAAAATTACAAATGCAATTAGAGAAAATCGAACAATCTGACTCACTGATCGTACAATGTGATGTCAACAGCGACGAGAGCACAAAAGCAGCTTTCGATGAAATCGGTACAAAAGTAGGCGTTATCCATGGCATCGTGCATTCAGTAGCCTTTGCCAATGCAGAAGATTTACACAATCGCTTCTTAGATACAACTCGTGATGGTTATGCATTTGCACAAGATACTAGCGCCTATTCCCTTATTTCAGCAGCAAAAGCCGCACATCCTTATATGACTGAGGGTGGCTCTATCGTAACAATGAGTTACTTAGGAGCAGAGCGCGTCCTTGATGGCTACAATGTCATGGGTGTAGCGAAAGCGGCATTAGAGGCATCTATGCGCTACCTTGCTGCAGATGTAGGTAAAGATAATATTCGCGTTAATGCGATTTCTGCTGGCGCGATTCGCACACTTGCTGCAAAAGGCGTTCCTTCATTCAATACAATTTTACACAAAATCGAAGAAACAGCCCCATTAAAACGTAATGTTCAACAAGACGAAGTGGCAGATATGACAATCGTGATGCTTTCTCACTTATCACGCGGTGTGACAGGCGAAACGATTTACATCGACGCTGGCTACAATATTATGGGTTAAACACAAAGAAGCATGGGAGATCAAAAATCGATCTCTCATGCTTCTTTGTTTCGTATTGTACTTCAGAATTTCACAACTATTATTTTAGTACCTTTGGGGCTGGATAATCAAAGCCCTTTGTATCTACTTCTACCTTTTTCATCTGCTGATCTTTTAAAGGTTTTTCACCCTCACGTTCAGAAGTAGCTATAGCATCTACTGTTTCCATCCCCTCAATTACTTTTCCAAAGGCAGCATATTCGCCATCAAGATGTGATGCTTCATTTACCATAATGAAAAATTGAGATCCCGCAGAATTCAGATCCTGCGAACGAGCCATTGAAATGACACCGCGTTCATGCTTTAAATCATTTTTAAAACCATTTAATGAAAACTCACCTTCTATCGAATAGTCTGGCCCACCCGTACCATTACCTGAAGGGTCTCCACCTTGAATCATAAAATCAGGGACAACTCGATGGAAAATAAGACCATCATAAAAACCTTTTTTAACTAAGGAAATAAAATTAGCTACCGTATTCGGCGCGGTAGAAGGTTCTAATTCGATGACGATTTTTTCATCATTGTTCATCGTAATCGTCACAATTGGATTTTCCTTCACTTTTGATGAATAATCCGCATTTCCTTCCAATTGCCCACTTTCTTTAGCAGCTCCACAACCCGTCAAAACAAATGCTACCGCCAGAAAAGCTAAGACGATAGAAAATCCTTTAAAACGCGCGAACATATTCTTTCAACTCCTCTTGATCACCAGTCTACTCATTATACTATCAGATAGTTTACGACAAATCATTTTTATAATAATTAATGAAGAAGGCTATATTTATGGATGTGGACGAGAAAGAAAATAAGCTAAGCAAAAAAATACTATTTCTAGTGCCTTGCTGCAATGCGTTGGTGTTTAGCAATAATCCCCTTTAACAAAAAGGATAATAAGCATGCAACGACCAAAAATACAGCAATCATAACAATAACGCCTCCCCAGCCGTAATGCATCCAGAATACCCCTCCTACTGTTCCTCCAACACTTGAACCAAAATAATAGAAAAATAAATAGAGAGAAGAGGCTTGTGCTTTATCATGAGTGGCCCGTTTACTTACCCAGCCACTGGCAATCGAGTGTGCTGCAAAAAAGCCAAATGTAAAGATTGTAATCCCTATAATTTTCAAACTAAGTAGCCCATTTAATGTTAAAATCGCTCCTATAAACATGATTGTAATGGACAATAACAGCATCTTTTGACGGCCATATTGATCGGCTAGACTACCGAACCAAGCAGAGCTAAATGTACCTACTAAGTAAATCACAAAAATCCAACCAACAATCGTGGCACTTAAATTATAAGGCGGCGCCATCAATTTAAAGCCAATGTAGTTATAAAGAGTCACAAAGCTTCCCATTAATACAAAGCTAATACCAAAAAGGCAAAGCATAGATGGGTCCTTTAAATGTTGTAAAAGAGATGTCACCAATGATTTTATCTGTAATGGACGTGCTGAAAAATGCTTGGAGTTTGGTAGCATCCAGATAAATAACACGCTAATCATAAGACTAATGATACCCAGTACAATCATCCCTACCTGCCAATTATAAAGATCCGTTATTGTACCAATAATCACTCGTCCACTAAGCCCACCTACCGAATTACCACTTATGTATAAACCCATCGCAATCCCTAAACTAGAAGGATCCATTTCCTCCCCTAAATAAGCCATCGCAATTGCCGGCAATCCTGCAAAAACAACTCCCTGTATTACACGTAACACTAGTATCGTTTCAAAATTAGGGGAAAAGGCTAGTGCAAGTGTAATAATTGATGCCCCCAAAATAGAAATCGTCATCAAAGATTTCCTGCCCCATGCCTCTGATAAGGAGCCAACAATAATCATACTTATGGATAATGCAAAGGTTGTCACAGAAAGCGTTAAACTCGCAACAGCTGGTGATACATGAAACTCCTTCGCAAACGTTGGTAATAATGGCTGTGATACATATAAATTGGCGAAGGTGATAAAGCCTGCTAAAAATAAAGCCCAGTTTGCTTTATGAAACGCCTTTGTCCCCTTTTGAATGTAACCCATTTCTCTCTCTCCTTACGTTCTTCCAATTCTACTATTATTCTAATACAATGATCTTCAAAACACACGATAACTTGTCAAAAAATAGACAAATTTTCCACCATTTGAATCATTGCCATAACGTGTTGTTGATTTCCGTTCCGACTGGGCGCTTTGTAGCTGCCGCTTTGCTTTCGCTACAGAAACCAATTGTTGCTGCCGCTTCGCTTTCGCGCAGAGCAGAGCTTCCTGGGGGCGTCCGATGAGCCGCTTCGCTTGCGCTCCAGGGTCTCGGGCCAACACGAGGTTGGTCACGAAGGCGTTATCACAGGACGTGATGGTTTTAGCCTTCGTTCCTCTATTGCTAATCCCCAAGGAGTCGCCCAGTCTTCACTCCAATCAACCTATCTATTTGGCATACGTTTTAACAAATGTCATCCACAACATTTGATGATGAGCCCACTATTTTTAGTGTTGAGTGCATTATTTCATTTGACAATATTACCGTGACTAAAATCACATTTTCTTCATATAAATGTAGTTTTTATCTATTTTGAGTTGGCAAATATTGTGTTACAGTAAAAGTAATCATCTAGCAATCATTGGCAAAAAGCTCCGATGACTAAACTATTTTCGTTGCACAGACTTGGAGGAATTTTCATGAACATTATTGAAGCTTTAGCCCTTTCAGTACCTTATATCCACCTTGCATTAAAGGAAGAGGCAATTGTGGCTGTCGTCGAGAAGGAAAGTGAAATAGTTGTAAAATATTTAGCTGGCAAACGTGTAGATTCAGGCTATCAAGATGGACAAAAGGTAAATGCTAATGACCAAAATGTTTTCATTGCCTTTAATGGAAAAAACGCTGATGTCGTTATACCAAAAGATGTATACGGAGTGGCCATCAATGCTTTTTCATTTCCAATCCGTGAAAATGGTAAAGTCGTAGGTGCTCTAGCATTTGGACTTCCAATCGACAATGAGCTTAAACTCGAGGATTATATGGGGACAATGGATAGCATTGTAAACAGCTTACAGGACAAAGTACATACAATTGCCTCACATTCAGAGGAATTAGCAGCAACAAGTGAGGAAATTAACAAACAAGCACAGCACGCCCTTGAAGATTCAGAGAAAACAAATGAAGTAACAGATTTAATAAAAAGCATTTCTCGCCAAACAAATTTACTCGGCTTAAATGCATCTATTGAGGCGGCTCGTGCAGGTCAGCATGGTGCTGGCTTTAATATCGTAGCGCAGGAAGTTAGAAAGCTCTCTTTCGAAACATCAAGCGCCACGGAAAACATTGAAGCCTCCTTACGAAATATAAATAGGAACCTTGAAAACCTTAAGCAGAATATGGGGCAAATCAATGACGCAACGAACGAACAGGCTCAGCTTGTTCAAGATTTCAGTGAAATTATCGAGGAGTTAACAGTTCTTAGTCACGAAATGAAGGGCTTTATGCATAACGCCTTAAAATAATAAAGAGGTGAAGAATATTGCAAATTACAATTAACCCGGATTTATCTTTACGTACTGTCGAATTAGAAGATGCAAATGCTGTTTTTGCCTTAACAGATGCATCACGTGCATATTTACGTGAATGGTTGCCGTGGCTGGATTTTACAAAAGAAGTAGCCGATACAACGGCATATATAGAAGGCTGTATAAAAGGACACGAAGCTAAAAGCAGCCTCTCTCTTGTTATCATTTTTCGAAATGAAATCGTTGGTATTGCTGGCTTTAATACGATCAATCATAGCAATAAAATCGCTGCTATTGGCTATTGGCTCAGCGAAGGGGCTCAAGGGCATGGTATTATGACAAAGACTGTACAGGCATTATTACAATATGCTTTTAAGGATTTACAGCTCAATAAGGTCGAAATTCGTGCTGCTACGGGCAACGAAAAAAGCCGTGCCATCCCTGAGCGACTAGGCTTTACAAAAGAAGGAACGATTCGTGCAGCAGAATGGCTTTATGATCATTATGTTGACCACGTTGCTTATGGCATACTCGCTAGTGAGTGGAAGGAAAAATAGAGGCAAAAATAGCCACCTGATATCATATCAGGCGGCTATTTCTGTTATTGTTCAACTGTTTCTTTTATTTCGTCTTGTGTTTCATTAGCTGTAGCTGGTGCTTGCTTTCCTAAGCCTACTGCTATTTGCTCTAGCTCAGGACGCAATGTATGCTTACCTGCATAGCTTTCAATTAATTCCTTCATGTCAATTCCTGAAGTTTCCTTCAATGATTCCTGTAATGTTGACATTAAATTCGTTGCGTAGGCAGTTACTTTATTGGCACCGCCTCCGCCTTCCCCACCACCAGTATCAACAACAGTAATCTTATCAATATTGCCAAGTGGACTCGCAAGCTCTTTCGCATATTCTGGCATCATACGTACAATCATATCAAGGACAGCTGCCTGGCCGTAGTATTCGAAGGCTTCTGCAATTTTACGTTTTGCCTCGGCTTCTGCTAGACCGCGAAGACGAATGATATCCGCATCTGTTTCCCCTTTTGCACGCTCAGCATCCGCTTTCGCAAGACCGTCCAAACGAATTTTCTCTGCTTCGGCTTTTGCTAATGATTCGATACGGTATTTCTCCGCATCTGCTTGCGCTAGTTCACGCATTTTGTCTGCCGCTGCATTTTGCTCGACAGCGTAACGATCAGCATCAGCCTTTTTCTTAACTTCTGAATCGTATTGCTTCTCACGACGTAAAATCTCTTTTTCTTCTAATTCAATTTGTTTTTGACGTTCAATAATGCGAATTTGCATTTCCTGTTCAGTTACTTCCTGCTTTGCACGTGCCGTTTCTAGCTCATACGCTTGGTCTGCACGAGCTTTTGCAATATCTTGCTCTCGACGGAATTCTGCTACCTTTAATTGATTTTCTTTTTCGGCTTCTGCAATTTCTGTCGCACGTTCAAGTTCTGCCTTTTGAGCTTCTTTCGATGCTTCAGCACGCTTAATACGTGTTTCCTTATCAGCATCTGCAGTAGCAATGTCCGCATCACGTTTAACCTGTGCAATACGTGGCTTACCAAGCGATTCTAAGTAGCCATTTTTATCGCGTACATCTTTAATCGTAAAGGATACGATTGTCAGACCCATCTTCGCCAAGTCCTGAGATGCAACACGTTGTACTTCCTGAGAGAATTTATCACGGTTTTTATAAATTTCCTCTACCGTCATTGAACCTAAGATTGAACGTAAATGACCTTCTAATACTTCACGCGCCTCATTTTCACGCTCTTCCTTTTGCTTTCCTAAAAATTGCTCCGCTGCCGTTGCAATTTCTGAAATGGAACCGCCAATTTTAATGATAGCTGTTCCATCGGCCATAACGGGTACACCTTGTTCTGTATACACTTCAGGTGTTGTCACATCAAGCTTACTTGACAATAAGCTTAATGGATGTGCCTGCTGGAAAATCGGGAATACAAATGTACCGCCACCACGGATAATTTTTATACGATTTCCTGACTCATCTTTATGTACATTTTTTGAGCCAAGATAGCTACCTGTCACAATCAGTGCTTCATCAGGACCCGCTGTACGATACTTAGTCACATAAAGTCCAACTAATGCGATTAAAACAAATGCTACAATCCCTATAACAATTAAAATTTCCGTTGACATATAAATATCACTCCTTTATAAAAATTTTTTATCATAAGATCTCACAAACAGTGTTCCTTCCTTCACTTCTACAACAAGTACTGTCGTATCGTAATCGATAGCCTCATTGTCATAACCTGTTGCTCGCTTCGATATCATACCGCTAGTCGTTTCAATAACTACCTCTCCAAAACCGTCAGTCGGGATTGGAACAATAACCTTTCCTAGCTGGCCACCAAGTGATTCTTCCGTATAAGCTAACGAAACATCGGCCGACCGTAGCGGAACAAGAACAAATAAATAAAATAGTGCACTTAAAATAGCTCCGATAATACAAGCAGCAACAATATTCCAAACGCTAGGGAAGAAGGCTAGTTTTTCTAAAATAAATCCTGTTGCTGACATCAACGTAATGAAAGATAGAATGACACTTGGATTAAAAATCGGTAGCCCCTCTCCAATGCCCTCGACAGCATCACTAAAAAACGTAAATAAAAGAGTTGCAAGGCCCCCGAATATTAATCCCACTAAAAAGATTTGCTCGAGTGAATAGCCAAATAGCGTCAAGTTGTTCACCCCTTTTCATTGTATTACCTACTATACGGATGCAGCCTATAAAAGGTTTCGTAATCTTTCACATTTTCTTAATTTTCGAATGATATGTTTTTAAATAGTGAAATTCTTAAAGTAATAATAGCCATGTCATAATAAAAGGTATTCTGGCAACTAAGGAAATATTGCAGGAGGCTTTAAATTGGGGTTTGGCTAGAAAAATACAGCGAGCGTTGTAAAGAGCCCCTTAAAAGCTCTTTAGGCATTAGATATTTGCCTTTTCCTATAAACAAACAGACCAATAATTGAAAGAAGTAAAAGTAAAATACTGGAGGTTAAAAAGAATAATGCTAAAGTAGTTCTTTCTCCCCAATGGTTATATGCTTGTAAAAAACCGATAAGAACCATAAAAAAAGATAGTACTAATTGGAGTTTTGAAACATTTTTAAACAATAAAATCCCTCCTTTATGCACATTTGATTTTACCATATAATCACATAAACAAATACGTTAAACAAGCCATAATGCGGAGGTAATTCCCCTTCCGATTGAGCCCTATGCTTACGATCCAGAATCTCATCCGCCAGAGTCGCCTAGCCTCCTCCCCAATCAATTTATATATTGCATACGCTTTAATCAAATGTCGTACCTAACTTTAGGTAAAAACAAAAAGCATGTCACCGATAGAATTTTATTTAGAAGCTCTTATCGATGGTTTTCTTATGATTCTAGTACATTCAATGTAGATTAAATTCATTTTAAATAAAGAACCCTTCGAAGAATCACCAGCAGACATTATAATTTGGGAATCAAACAATGACTGAAAACTAATATAAACAACCATTCAACACTGTTCAAAATTATTTGGTTCGAGTAAAACGCACAAGCAACATAATTCCATTGGCATATAGTATCAATGTATCCATATATGATAGAAAGGGTGTGCATTGTGGGAAAAGAAAATAAATTTATAAAGTTCAAGTTTAAATCAAATCCAAGTTGTCGTTGTAATTGTTGTGGTTTTTGTTGTCCTTGTCCTTGTAAGCCACCATTTACACCACCATTTATACCTGAACCACCAACTCCACCTTGTCATTTTTTAGTGTACGTTACAGACGCTGGTCAGGCGGCTACTCCAGATAATAGGGTATCAGTAATTGATACGGCAACAAATACTATAGTCGCTACCATTCCAGTAGGAACTGCTCCTCTAGAAGTAGCGATTACACCAAATGGAGAATTTGGTTATGTTCCAGCTCTCTTCTCGGATAATGTAACGGTTTTTAATACGGCAACAAATGCTGTGGTCGCTACCATCCCGGTAGGATTTCAGCCTCTTGGTGTAGCGATTTCACCAAATGGATTACTTGCTTATGTATCAAATCACGGACTTGGAGCTAACTCTGTATCTGTCATAAATACAGCTACAAATACGGTAACCGCTACTATTCCAGTAGGGCTCCAACCTCAGGGCATAGCTTTTACTCCGGATAGTGCATTTGCTTACGTTGCAAACGAAAACTCAAATTCAGTATCAGTTATAAATACAGCTACAAATATGGTAGTTGCTAATATTCCTGTGGGACTTCGTCCAAGATCCATCGTTTTCACACCGAGCGGACAATTTGCTTATGTTACAAATGAAAGTAGTAATACTGTATCTGTAATTGAAGTAGCTACAAATACGGTATTTACTACAATCCCTGTTGGGACAGGACCAGTTGGTACAGCAATTACACCTGATGGAATATTTGTTTACATTGTAAATAAAGGTAGTAATACCGTATCTGTAATAGATACATTTACCAATTTGGTGATTGCTACGATCCCTGTAGGATTATCTCCTGACCAAGTAACCATCTTGCCCGATGGAACACTTGCATATGTCACAAATCAACTTGACAATACTGTGTCTGTCATAGATATAGAAACAAATACAGTAATCGATACAATTCCAGGGTTTAACGGTCCTACTGGTATTAAAACGGGAACAATCTGCCTGACTTCATAATCTAGAGTCTTGGGGCTCAAGGGTAAAACAGGAACCTTTCCCTTGTTCATAAAAAAAGACATACTTCAATTTCCTAAATGGCAATTGAAGTATGTCTTTTTTATGAAGTGCGACTACCTTGAAATGCTTGACGTAGAACTTGAGACCAAGCGATTACTGGTTCCTTGTTGTTCACTGCCTTCAAATGTGTTGGTAGTTCTTTTGATTCAACCAACACATTTGACTGAGCTATTGAAAAATGGGCTAGCTCATAGCTAAACCCCACACAAAACACATTATATAGGCATTAACATAGCCTTTAAGATTCTAGTACATTTAAAATAGCATCAAGATCATTGACAGCAATATCTAGGCGTTCCTTTGCCTCGATATTTTGCTGTTTTAATTGACTAAATTCTAGTAAATTTTTCTCATGCTTTAACTTGATAGAAGACAAGCGTTCAATTCGCGATTCTACCTTTTCGATTGCTTGCTCACAAACTGCTGTCCATATCTTTTCTGACTGCTGCATTTCAGTCGTTGATGGGTTGTGGTGACGCATAATTCGTGCATATACTGCTTCAATTTGTTCAATTAGTTCTGAATAAAAATGTCGCTCAACACGAGTTGTTTGGAATGTTGGGTGCTCTACCTCTTTTGCATATGGGGTAATTTGACGAAGTAGCTTTCCAGCATTTTCTCCGAAACCATGTGATAAATTCAATACATTCATTAACTGTAAAAGTAAACGAATTTCTTCTAGATTAATAAGTTGTGAATCGATGCTTTCCTTTAGCTTTAAGGATTCCATATAGCGTCGATCAAAGTGCTCGATTTCACCATTGCGTTGTTCTACTAAATGATCACCTGCATTGTCTTTCAAGCTTTTAATATAGCGAATTGCATGGCTTTTTAGCTCTTCCATCGATAGCAAGTTGTCATTGTCTTGTTGTGGCTTTCCTCGTTGAACATACGCAAATGCATCCATTTTTTTGGGCCATTGTGCTGCTGGGGTTTCTTCTAAGACATTATAGCGTATATAAATTCCGTGCATTCCATATCCTCCAAGTCCATTAAACAAGTATCTCTAAAGAGAGTAAATCGAATTCGCCATTTTTTCAAGTAAAAAACTTTTAAAGATTAAAAATTCTTCTTTCGAAACATTAATTCAAAAATCCCGAACCTTAAAAGCACTACTCCTGTGGAAATTTCTGTCCCACAGGAGTAAGTCAATGTTTTTTATCTTTCATCCAATTAAGACTCTTGTCGTATTTGCTCAATGCTTTTTCCTTCAGTAAAGGCATGAATAGATTTTATTGTGCCTACTGATTTGAAATTTGCTCTGTCATAAACCTTGGCAACCTGTTCATTGATAGGTAAAATCCAAAGATATTCTAACCCTTGCTTTATCGACTCTTGCTGAATATGGTGCAGAATATATCCAATCAAACCTCGACCTCGATAGCTTTCAAGTGTTGCTACACTCTCAACTCTCCCTTGATTTCCTGAGACGAAAATATTGGCAGTACAGCAAGCTGTGCCATCCAATCTTAATAAATAATACGTAAAATGCGGAGAATGATATGTTTCTTCAAAAGCTTTTTTGATTAATGCAGGCTCTCCAAATGTAGAAATGCTCATTTCTACAGCTAATGCTTCCTCCATATTGGCATCTGTTACACGTTCAATTTGTATGGCTGGATTATGAGCTAATTGCGAGTATTCACCATTCCAACACTGTACATCATCAGTAAAACTTTCATATTGAAAGCCATGATTCTCTAGTGCTTCTATACATGACTGATTTCCCTCCACATCGTATAAATACAATCTTGGAATGAGAGATTTTGACTTATAGAATTCCTTGATTTTCTTTAAAAACATATCTGGATCGGCAATAATCTTCCAAATGTGTGCATGATTAGCATCATAATATGTTGGCATTTCCTTATTGTAAAATAATACTCCTTCATTACATGTTTCCATCTCACTAAAACTTTTAACATAATTAATATCTAACTGCATGATGTGCTCAATTTTATGCATCTTTTGTTCCTCCCTCAATCCACTTTTCATATAAATCTTCTAGCTGCTGTTCAAGTTTTTGACGTTGCTCCTTAGCAAGTGTCGGCTCCTTTAATCTCATTTCGAGCTTTTCAATTTGTTCTTCAATCGGTATCTCTTTTTTACCAGCATAGGATTTTTCAGGTACTTCTTTTATAACTGGTTCTTTTACTATTTCTAAGCATTTTTGTCTTGCCCATTCATAATCGCCTTCATATACTTGAATCGTTTCATGCTCAATCCATGCAATTTTTGTGAAAATTTTTTGTAAAAAATAACGGTCATGTGAGACGCCAATAATGGTTCCTTCAAAGGACTCCAGTGTATCCTCCAATACCTCTCTCGCTTCAATGTCTAAATGGTTGGTCGGCTCATCTAGCATCAATAAATTAATATCCTCATGCATTAACTGAGCAAGACGTAAGCGCATCTTTTCACCGCCACTTAAATCCTTCACTTTTTTAAAAACGTCATAGCCATAAAATAAAAACTGAGCAAGAATATGACGTGCTTCAGCTTCTGACACAGAGACGCTCTCACGGAAGGCATCTATTAAGCAAATGGCAGGATTTTTATGTTCAAATTGCTGTGAAAGGTAACCAATTTTAACGCTGCTGCCGACATGACAAGCACCTTTATTTGGTTCAACTTCACCTAACATCATTTTTAATAACGTTGATTTTCCACTGCCATTGCCCCCAACAATCGCCAGTCGTTCTCCGAAGTAAACCGCTAAATTACTTTCCTTAAATAACGGTTTCTCAAATGCATGGCTAATGTCCTTCATTTGTACGACCTCTTTACCACTACGCTCAGCCATCGTTAACGCTAAATTCATTTTCTTTTTCGTTGATGGCTTCTTCACACGCTCTATACGAGCTAGTGCTTTCTCCATACTTTTAGCACGACGATGCAAGCCATCATTTGGCGGATTCGCTTCATTTGCCCATTGCTTTAAGCGCTTTATTGTTTCCTGCATTTTTTTAATTTTCTTTTGCTGTTCTTCATATTGTGCAAATTGCTGTTCAAGCTTAGCTTCCTTTTGTTCAACAAATGCATCGTAATTGCCAATATACGTAAATGCCTCTCCATCTTCAATTTCAATTATTTTTTGAGCCATTTGATTCATAAAGTGGCGATCATGTGATACTGCAATAACAATTCCTGCAAAATTCCGGACATAATTTTCTAGCCATTCGATTGCCTGCATATCTAAATGATTGGTCGGTTCATCTAATAACAAAATAGAAGGATTACTTAAAAGGATTTGCCCTAGCATTACCTTTGTTTTCTCCCCTCCACTTAAGCTACTAAAAGGTTGCTCAAGCAATGGTGTTATACCTAGACCATTTGCAATCATCGCTAATTGCGCATCAATTTCATAGCCACCCTGCAGCATAAACTGTTCCTGCGCATGACCATATCGCTGGAGTACCTTATCTGTTACAGCTAGCTGCATTTCCTGCTCAAGCTTTGTCATTTTCGCCTTTAATGCATAAATTTCCGCAAATGCTTCCTCCAACACTTCCTTCACTGAGAGCATAGGATACTGTGGAATTTGATGTAAATAACCAATCGACGCTTCCTTACTTTTTATGATTCGTCCTTTATCTGGCGTATCCAAAGCTGCTAGTAACTGTAATAAAGTCGTCTTCCCACTGCCGTTCACACCAACAACGGCCACATGCTCCCCTGTATTTACTTCTAATTGAAGCCCTTCAAATAAAACATTTCCACCAATAATTTTTTGTATTTGTTCAGCCTTAATTTGCATCGTTTTTTCCTCCAATGAAACGTGCGAAAAACATCTATAGACACAAAAAAGACTGCTCGATTAACAAGCAGTCTTTTCCTCATTAGTTTGTGAAAAAGAATGGTTAATTCGCTACGTTTGATATTTGATTTTGCTTAAAAATGGACAGACCTATCCCGTTGTTCGCAAAATCGAAAGTAATCACACGTGCAAAATACATAGCTGTATCCACTTTTACACATGTTTTCGTAGCGTTTTTATTCATTCCTTTTCACCTCCGTTCAATATAATTAAATTTATATTACCATAATTCAGGTAATTTTGAAAAGAGTAAATTACATTCTTTCACATTTTTTCAGCCCCGTACTTAACGGGGGTTGATTTCTGTTCCGGCTTGGCGCTTTCCTTAGGGCGTCAGATGAACCGTTCCACTCTTGGGGACTGCGCCAGAGAATGCGAATAGTAAACTTTTATATGAGCTAAAAAGCGGACTCCGTACAAAAATTGTACAAGTCCGCATAAATAAGTTTTATTCATTCATATTCACTAAAGTCCCAGTCTATTTGCTTTTCAAAATCATAATCTACCCAATTTAGCCAATGTACATTACTCTCACCTAATTGGATAAAAGTTGGATTTTTTGTAATTAAGGCTTGTTCCAATGATTTAAAGAAAATATTTTGGCTTGGAGGAATATCTCCCACTTCTGTATGTTGCCAGCAGTCTGTTGAATAGAAATAATTCCATTTTCCATCTTGATCCAATACCTCTAGAATTTCTTCTTTATTAATAAAAAATAATGGGTCCATTGTTTCTTTAATCATTCTAAGCAAATACGTTGGATATGAAGCTTCATCTACTAACTGGATATTTTTTTGTGTGTACGTAGAAGCATTAAATGCATAATTATAAACTTGATTAAGAATAGTAATTTTCCCTGAAAACAAATTCTCTTTTGGCAAGCCCTCATATGACCAACTATCAATATCTATTGTGTCTAATGTGACTAATCCAAAATTCTTTGGATTAGTATTTGAATAATAGTATAAATTTGTTTGTGGCCCTTCCTGATCAATACCAATAACTTGGAAAACTAATAACCAATCTTCATTTTCAACAAAAACATCTAATTTTGCTGTTACATAATCAAAATTAGCGTTTTCTAAATAGAGAAATGTATAATCCTTATAGTGGTTATCTAATACTTCTAAAAAATTCATTTAATTACTCCTTAATTATTTCAACCATTTAAGGCTTTCTTTTATCATTCAAAATGAATATTTATCATTTTAAGCCCATCTAATATAAAATTACAGTTTTCAGTTGTATCAGAGGCTAGAAGTTCTGTCGTAGGATTTCCCCATTGCAGTTCTATTTTAATTCCTTCGATGTTTTAAAAAATGCGAACTCTTGTACAATTACCTATGTACTAGAGCTCGCACATTTATGTTACTAATCAACTATTGTGGTTGAAATTTAAACATGTATTTTTTTCTGTACCATAAACTTATCCCCATACTTATAAAAATTAATGCACCGACAGCTGTAATCCAAAAGAATATGTTTCCTCCAACAGTTGATGAATTAAAAAATATAGCGCTCATAACAATAAATACACAACTTATAATCCCTGACAAAATAATGGCTAACTGGCGATTTAGTTGAAAAATGAAAAATATAAGTACAGTACAAATATAAAGAACACTTACTGTCATAATAGTCGGGAAAAATGGTTGGAATTTAGCCGCATAGACAAAGTAATCAAGCTGGCTAATATCCTGTCCACTGCTTATCTCAATATTAAATATCTGAGAAAATGGGGTTGAATACTTCCATTCCAGCGGATTATCTATGATACCACTTCCCTCATACCAAGAAATAGCTGTTGACATCAATAAAGTTAAGAAACCAAGAATTAGTTGTATCACATATTTAAACAATGTTCTTCTCCCTTCACCCTTTAAAATTAAAGACGATACAATAAATTCTTGGTTTCATAAATACCGGATTATCTGGATTAAAGTGGGCAGAGTACTACCGTTCCAAATGGACATTTTTCTTGGTCTTTGGGTTTAATTCCTTTATCAAGTTAAGATCGTGTGCATTTTCCAACTTTCGGAAAGCTATTAGGCCTATCTTTATTGCATTAAAAAGATGCCCTTGATAAATATCACAATCAAGATTTTCATCTTCAAGTAATAAAAAATCCCTTTCAAAATCAACCTTTATTTTACGTGTTCCCTCATCCGGAAATGGATTAGCCATTATCAAATTATGCTCGTCTGATATTAACGATAGCACTTTTTCTTTATCCAAACAAAAGACCTCCTGCTAGATAAATATATTTGGACGTGCCAAAAGAAACTATCGTCCCATTGAGGCTAATGGGATACATCAGCCTCTATGTTTTCACTTTTTTCACAAACATTTTAACAAACGGTACAAGGAACACGGATACGACCAGCACCCTGAATAGCTGAAATGCGGTGACAATTGTGACCTTTGCATGTACGGAAGCGGCGATAATCCCCATTTGATCCAGCCCGCCTGGGACGATACTTAAAAAGCCTGTGCGAAAATCAAGGCTGTATAAACTCTTCATAATAAATGTTAAACCATAAGCTGCGCCAATAAAGATACCCGCCGATACAAAAGCATAAAATACATGCTTCTTCGATAAATGTAAATCGTCTTTTTTCAATAAAAGCCCAATGTAAATGCCAAGCATTAGTTGGGCAATATGAAGTAGTGACAATGGCAATTTCGGCACATCAATTCCTGCTATATTGATGCCCATCAATAAAAACACGGGACCAAGCATATAGCCTGTCGGAATTTTTGCCTTTTGCGTTAGCCAACCCGCTACTCCACACACAGCAAGTAAAGCTATTAGGCTCCATGTATACGCTCCGTTGACAACTACGCTAGTTCCCCCAGAGTCTGACACCATCAATGGCACAAAGCCGACGATTAAAAGAACCCGTAAAATTTGGAAGAACGTAATGACGACCATATCCATATCCCCTTGCTCCTCTGCAAAGGCAACAACCTGTGACATGCCACCAGGTACACAGCATGTCAACGCGGTTGCAAAATCCAAATCCGCACGTTTTGCTACTAAATAACTAACGCCGAAAAACAATACAATAAATAATACATTTAAAACAATCATACTCCCTAAAAATTGTTTAATATCTTGCACCGCTTCTGGTGTAAACGCAAAACCAATGGAATATCCTGCAACGATTAAACCAAAATTACGAAAATACCTATGCCATTTCAATTGGACTTTCGTCGATAACTGAACAATTAGCACCGCCGCAATAGCTCCAAGTAACCATGGCATCGGAATATGTAATACATTAAATAAAATCGCACCTGTTAAACCAATACATAAAGTAATAAACATGTGCTTATCAAAAATAAACATAGAAGCAACCCCTCGTGACTGTATCATTCTATTATGCCGTTAACCTGCCTATTTTTCTACTTCATCACTTTTTTACAAGGTCGTATATCGTTAAAATTGAACCTGTTATTTATAAAATTTAACCTCTTATCCAAGATTTTCTCCAAGCTAAAATTTTCTATGCTACATTATTATTACCTGATTCAGTGATTCTCCGTTGCGGAGATATGTAAAGGAGGCCTCCAATGAAAATTCACTTAACGATCAACAGTGCATTAGAAGAAACTGAGGTTCATATACATGCAAAGGAATACAATGAGCAAATTGAACGACTGATGAAGCAACTACAAACTTCACAAACAACAATGCTAGATGGCTATTTTCAACAGGAAATTCATATGCTAAAAATTTCAGATATTTACTCCATTTACGCAGAGGGTGCAAAAGTATTTTTGCAGACGGAAGAACAGGAATTCGAAACGAAGCGTAAATTATATGAGCTGGAAGCACAATTAGCGAAAGACTTTGCCCGAGTCAGTAAATCGACACTCGTCAACATTAACAAAATTGCCTCTATTCAAATGGGCAAAATTGGCACAACTGAACTGATTTTAGAAAACGATGTGTCCGTCCATGTTAGCCGGAAATATTTAAAAGAACTAAAACACCACTTAGGTATTGGGAGGGACTCATAATATGAAAATTATTCGCATGATGATTATTGGACTACTCATATCACTTAGTTCTTCCTACGTCTTAGTAACATTAAGTGTCATATCTAATAACGCTGTGGTGTCAGGATCTGAACTACTTGAGCAAATTATCATCGCCGCCATCCTTGGAGCGGTAATAGGTCTACTGTCCATCATCTTTGAAATAGAGCGTTTACCTTTTATTACTCAGCTTATTCTACATTTAATTGCAGTTACGCTGTGTGTTATGATTGCAGGCTATTTCGGGCGTTGGTTTGAACATTCCGGCATTAAGTATGTTCTTATAAGTGAAGCTATTATTTACTTAATCGTTTGGTGCATCCTTTATGTCCTTCAAAAAAATGATATTGAAAAAATTAATTATGAAATTCAAAAAAGAAAGGAATAAAACAATATGACCTTTTCTATACAAGTTGAAAATCTATGTAAACAATATGACGATCATCAGGCGGTAAAAGGTATTTCATTTACGGTTGAACAAGGCTCCCTCTTCGCCTTTTTAGGTGCAAATGGTGCCGGAAAATCAACGACCATTGAAATACTTTGTACATTATTGAAAAAATCAAGCGGTACTGTAAACATTAATGATTATACACTTGGTGCAAGCAATGACAATGCGGAAATCCGAAAATCCATTGGTGTTGTATTCCAGCAAAGTTTACTAGATGAACAATTAACGGTGCGGGAAAATATCCTTCATCGTGGTAAAACATATGGCTTATCGAAAAAACAATTGGCCGAAAATTATCAATTCGTTTCAACATATTTGCATTTAGCTGATATAGAAAATCGCAAATATGGAACTTTATCAGGTGGTCAAAAAAGACGTGCTGATATCGCTCGAGCACTTATCCATCGACCTAAAATATTGTTTTTAGATGAACCAACAACTGGACTTGATCCACAAACGCGGCAATTCGTTTGGCAAGCCATTAAACAGCTTCAGCTCGAAACAAACATGACTGTTTTTTTAACAACGCATTATATGGAGGAAGCGGCAGTTGCTCATCAAGTCATCGTCTTAAAAGAAGGAGAAATTGTTGCTGAAGGGACACCTGATGAACTTAAAACAAAATACGCCTATGATTCAATGGCAATTGTTTTTCATAATAGTTCAGAAGGGATACAGTGGCTCGAGGAAAATGCTATCTCCTATACAGAAAAGCTAGGTATTTTCTCCATCCGAGTCGAATCGACAATGCATGCTTTAACGCTATTAAAAAAAGCGGAGTCGCTTATTGCTTCGTTTGAAGTAATCAAAGGCACGATGGATGATGTCTTTCTTCATATTATGGCTGAGGAAGGTGTAGCTTAATGGACGCATTATTTAGCTTAGTAAAACGAAATAACAAAGTTTTTAGACGTGATAAAACACAAGTCTTCTACTCGCTGCTATCCGTCATTATAGTCATTATCCTTTACGCAGTATTTCTTCAAAAAATGCAGGTCAATGCCATTGAAGAAGTGACAAAGGCTACTCCAGAATTGGTAACGATGGTCAATGAATGGATTGTCGCTGGTTTACTCTCTATGATCGCTGTTTCTACTACACTTGCCGCGTATGGTATTGCTGTAAGGGATCTTGAAACAAAAGCGCAAGCTGATTTTCTCACAGCGCCTATCTCGCGAGCAACCATTCAATTTAGCTATGTTTTAAATGCGTTTATCATTGGCTGTATCTTTTCCTTTATCGCCCTTATTGGCTGTGAAATTTTTATCGCATCAACTGGCGGCCAGCTACTAAACTTTGGGGATTTCATGAAAGTTGTAGGATTACTATTTTTATCAGTGTTACTGGCCAGTGTTTTTAATCTCTTCCTTGTGTTACTTGCTAACAGCCAACATTCATTTTCAACTCTCAGTACAATCGTCGGTACAGCACTCGGTTTCTTTTGTGGTGTTTATGTACCTGTTGGTGCACTTCCAAGCTTTGCTCAAAATCTTATTATGTATTTCCCTATCAGTCATACAACGTTACTATTACGCAATGCCTTTATGGAGAGCTCAATTCCCAAGGTTTTCGAAGGTGCGCCTGCTTCACAGGTGGAAGATTATAAAATAATGTATGGTATTGTCTATGACGTTCATGGAAATATACTGAGTACCTCAACTAGCTTTATCATTATTTTCGTCACAATTATTGTGCTAGCGATCTTATCGATCATTATTTTTAAAAAGAAAAATAAATAAACATTTTCGCACATCGTTTATAAAATGATGTGTTTTTATTGATTTTATTTAAACAATTTGTTATTTTAATAATATATAAGCAAACAAATTTAATAATCGTTTGTTTTACAGGAGGACTTCCAATGGATGTAAATGAATTATTTTGGCAAGCTTCAATTCATGACATAAAAAAAGGCTACAGCGATGAAGCAACTCACTTCACTTGTTTGCTTTGCGGGGAAAAGATTGAAAAGGGTATCATTTATCCACATGAAGGCGTTCTCTACGAGGCAGAAAAATTTATGCAACATCATATTACTGCTGCACATCAATCCGTATTCCATTATTTAAATGGCCTTAATAAAAAAATGACAGGACTAACTGATCATCAAAGTCATATTTTGCGCTTATTTTATGAAGGAAAAACAGACCAAGAAATTAAAGAAGAGTTGGAAATTGGTAGTGCAACAACGATACGTCACCATCGCTTTACTCTTAAAGAAAAGGAACGTCAAGCGAAAACGTTTCTTGCGATGATGGAGCTTTTAAAAGAACAGAATCAAAAGGAAGACAGCTTTGTACCTATTCACAAAACGGCAACGATGGTCGACGATCGCTATAATATTACGATTTCTGAAGAACAGCAATTACTTGAAAAGTACTTTCCAAACGGTATTGGCAAAGCGCTTGTCCGCTTCCCAAAACGGGAAAAACATAAAATCGTGATACTCCGTGCAATCACAAAACTTTTCGATGAAACAAAACAGTATTCCGAAAAAGAATTAAACGAAATAATTCAACCGATATATGAGGACTATGTGCAAATACGTCGCTATTTAATTGAATACGGCTTCATGGATCGACAAGAGGATGGCAGTGCTTACTGGATAAAAAAATAAGAAAGCAGGGTTTCAAATGGACCATAAAAAAGAATTAAAGGAAATGTATAAAGAAATAAAAATCGAAGCTGGTGTTTTTACAATGACCAATCAACAAAATGGTAAAGTGTTTGTTGGCAGCTTCAATAATTTAAAACGCTTAAACGGCTTTCAATTTTCATTAAAAACAAATACACATACTAATAAAAAGCTACAAGCCGATTACAACACATTCGGCAAGGATGCTTTCGATATTGAAGTTGTAGAATATTTGAAGAAAAAAGAAGAAGGCTATTTCGATCCAAAAAAAGAGCTAGAAAAGCTGGAACAGAAATGGCTCGATAAGCTTCAGCCATTTGGTGAACGTGGATATAACTAGGTATGCATGAAAAAAGAATCTGTTTCTCCGAGATTAAGCTGGGGAAATTTGCAGATTCTTTTTTTGATTTCATATATTGTGTTGTTCGCGTGGGGATTCACTCATTTCGGGGTATTCCTTTTCGCTGATAGAGTAAATATCAGTTGGATCTGATCAGTTCTTTGGCTAACCCGAGCACTTTTCTCTTGCACCTGATCAGTTCTTTGATTAACCGGAGCAGTTTTCTCTTACACCTGATTATTTCTTCGCTAGACTGTCCCCACTTCTTCGCGTGAGATCATCCTACTTGTTCTCTCACTTCATTTCTGAATTTCCCGCTGAGCTTTTTTTGGTAGCTTTTCGAAAACTAGCTCATACGAATGTTTGATTAAATTTCCAACTAAATCAATAGGTACATCATCTGCATCCATATAGATTGAATTCCAATGTGTTTTATTCATATAATAACCTGGAATAATACCTTCATAGGCTTCTCTCAACTCTTCAGCTCGATTCGGTTCGCATTTTAATGTAAGTACTGGTCTTCCAGTACTATCTCCGCCCATCATCACATACATTTTTCCCCCAATATGATAACGATCTGCCTGCCATTCTTCTTTGTAATCATGCGTTGTTCCACGAAGCTTTAGGCAATAGGCATGAATTGTTTCTTTGTTCATTATTTAACCCCATTTCTTCCTAATATCAATTATGCCGAGGCATAATTGCGTCCGGAGGCTTTAACTTCTTTCAGCAGGTCCTGGTGAAAGAAGTTAAAAAAACACACGTTCGATTATTTTCATTATAATCAATAACGTGTGTAGAGGAAATAATTATTTTATTTTAAATTAATTTCAGTTTCCGGTAATTTTTGTTCGGGCAGATCGTCGGCCACACGATTTAATTTTTAACGTGTTATTACAGAACACTTTTACTTTATACCTCTATCAAACACACCGATGACCTCGGTAGTTTGCAATACATTGACAAAGGCTTTGGCATCCGCTTCCTTAATCATACCTTTAACCTCGGCAAGCTGATAGCGTGTAATGACGGTAATTAAAACTTTTCGCCCTTCGCCTGAATAAGCACCCTTCGCATCCATAATAGTTACACCTCTATGAAGCTTTTCCAGAAGTTGCTGTTTTACTTCCTCGCCCTTACTCGTAATAATCATAAGAGTCAATTTAATATGACTCGTATGAATAGTGTCGACAACCTTCCCTGTAGCATAAATTGATACGAGTGTCAGTAATGCTGCATCCCAGCTAAAGACGAATCCGGAGATTGCTACAACGATACCATTCATCGCAGAGATTAATGTACCGAGTGGAAAATCTCGTTTACGACTTAACAGCATCGCTATAATATCAAAACCACCAGAAGAACCTGCCGCACGAAAAATCATGCCCAACCCTAAGCCCACAATAACACCACCAAATAATGAAGCAAGAATTGGATCTTGAGTAGCTTTATAAACCGGAATAATATACAAGCTTACCGACAAGACAACTACAGAAAGAATGGTATAGCCAATAAACCGCTTCCCTAGCTTCAAGACCCCTAAAATAAGCAAAGGCAAATTCAATAGTAAATTTAAAACCCCTGTATTTAAGGGTGTAATAATACCAAGCATGATAGCAATCCCGCTTAATCCCCCGCTTAAAATCTCATGTGGAATTAACAAAAGATTGTAGGCACAGGCGACTAATATCGATGAAAGTGTAATAACGACAATATTTCGCATAATAAATCCCCTATCACTAACGAACGAGTTTTGTACTTCTTTCCCTTAGAATACCCAACTTATTCGTTCAAAAAACCTGGAGTATGGCACTATTGAAGTTAAAACAACGACCTTTATTTCTTCTGATGTTCTTTTTTCTGTTCCTCTTTTAACGGCACTTCTTTTAATGGCTCCTCTTTATTCTCTTCAGCCTTTTCAGCTACCTTATAAATACGTTCAAGCATTGGTGGATGTGTATAACGGAACCACTTTACGAGTAACTGCGGATTTACCTCACTCAAACCAGATATCGTTAGCTTCTGGAATGCAGTAATTGCGGACTCGCGATCACCCGTTAGTGAAATCGCATATTGATCAGCTCTATTTTCCTGATATCTTGAAATATAATTCGACAGTGGGCTTGAAGCAAATAATAAAACAGATGTTAACAGTAAAAACAATGGATAAGAGCCTATATCACCAATTTTTTTAATTTTTAATACCTGTCCGTAACGTCCAATGAACCACCTCAAACATTTTGCCGTCAGCCATAGGCCTATCAATGTCAACAGAAGATACCCAGCAATGCCAAAATAAATATGCTTCTCAACATAGTGTCCCATTTCATGTGCCATGATAAATAATATTTCATTATCTGTTAAACGATTTAAGGTTGTATCCCATAGCACAATTCTCGAATTACTGCCAATACCCGTTACATAAGCATTTAAGGCATTTGTTTTTTCTGCCATATTGACTTCATATACGTGCTCTGCTGGTATATTTGCCTGTGCAGCAATAGACAAAATTTTCTCTTCTAGCTCTTTATTTTTTAACGGATAAAAATCATTATATAAAGGATCAATGACTACAGGTTGAATGAACATCACAAATATTGTAAATGGAATCGTTAGAAACCATGCATATAGCCACCATCTTTTGGCACTTTTTTTGATGAGCCAGTAAAGGACAGATACGATAATTAAACTCATGCCAAAGTTAACCCAAAAATCAATAATGCCATCTCGCATCCATGACGAAAACCCTTGTGTACTAATTCCATAAGTTTTGCTTAAATTGTAACGATAATAATCGAGTGGGAATAGTACAACATATAGTAAAAGTGATAATAAGAATAAGTAGCTTGCATTTTGTAACAGCTTCCATTTTGTTTGTGACGTCGCTACCTTTTCAAAGTAACGTGATACGCCCATAATTAAAATCATGAAATAAATTAACCATTCCAAAGGTGTAGCAACAAAGAATAGGAAGTTCCGTATTTTAGAATATTCACCACTTAAGTATAATTCTTTTTCAGACATAAACATCACTGGATCTGCAGCTGTCCCCTGCATCGCTCGTGGTATTGTACCACCACCGCTGTGGAATATATACCAATACATACACAGCACATAAACACCGAATAAAAGTAGCGCGACAATTCCCATTTTTTTCGCTATGTCATTTCCTCCCTTGCTCAACACTAAGTTCGTCCTATAGTAAGTGTAAGCTAAAATGAAAAAGTTAGAACAAATTTTTCTTTGTTTTATTTACCTTCTATTCTACTTCACACCAAAAAGAAAAATACGCTCTACTTCTCCAAACGCGTAACAAGCCATGTAGATGCTAAAGCACCACGGCTTGTTCGCTATTCCTAGAAGTGACGCGAATTTCAAAGAATATTTTTTATTACTTATCCATTACAAATGCCGTTTTGCCACGTTGATCTTCACTTAAATAACCAGCTAATTCTAATCGATCATGCCATTCTTTTTCTATAATAGCAGCCTTTAATGCATCATCCTCTTTCGTTGATAGCTCTACCATAATCTCTCCTTGATATTGCCAAACTTCAACATCCGCCGCATAGCCCGCAAAGCTTCCTTTATATGTTGTTGCCTCTGCAGGACCATATACGACAGCTTCGGATAATGTGTTTTGATACCATGCTTCAGAATCCCAATTTAAAATTTTCTTCGGAACATTTTCTACTATTAATTTTTTTGCCGCATTTGTATCCACTGCATCATAGGAAACTTTAGATGTAGTCTTTAATGATTCTTTACGACTTATGGTGAACGTACGATTGTCACTCTTAACATCCGTTTCAAATTTATAGTTAGACTCTGCTCCAGTGAAGCCATGACTTTCTGTAATAGCAATTGCTTCATCCAGAGGTGTATTTGAAAATCTCTTTTTATAGGTGATATCCATTTTATTGCTTCCTTTGTAGACACGTAAACGGTTGATATAATCCTCATTTAGAAAAGCTTTATTCGGAGTATCAAAGAAATAAATCTTTACTTCATCTTTTTTTGTAGCTTGGAAAACATTAAAAATATCCGATTCGGTGAAAAGCCCAGATTTAATATTGAATTTAATTTCATTCCCTGGCTCGATTGCTGTTTTAGCTTGTGTAGAATCAAATCCAATGATGCTAACAAGTACAATACCGATTAAACAAAAATTTAGTACCCATTTCTTCATGTTATTCCTCCCTATTCTGTAGTAATTGCAAGATAGTCGTTTCTCTATTCGTTAATGAACTGTGAAAATAGATTGTCTTATGTGCATGTATTTTCTTAGAAAGTGCAATGATATCATCATAATCTGGATGCGTTTTATAAAAAAAATCCTTATGTTGATTTTTGGAAAATTGAATTCTATATTTGCCTTTATTCCAATATCCCGTAAAGATAACCATAGCTGTTGGCTTTTTGTGAAGTAGTTCCATTAATTTCGCTTCATTACGCTCAGGTACAAAATAAATGAAGTTTTCACTTTCTCTTATCTTTGTCAAACATTCTAGTTTAAACTCTTGCAAAATTGTTTTGGTAGACAATAAATTTTCAAATGACTCATAACAATTATCAAATAACGACAACAAATCATTATCTACACGTATCGCTCTTGTTGTATGCTGAAAAAGATAAGTAGCAATATCTGCTGTTTTTCCTGAGAAAGAAGATGGGAAAATGATCGGGTAGCCTGGATTCGCATTGATATATTCCGTCATTTGCTGCAATACTTCTATATTATTAATGCGCTTCTCAACATGGCCGCTATCCATAATGGCTAGATCATAAACAGTCCCGTCCTCTATCGGTAGTGTTGCTTTTAACAAATAGGAATCCACAACATAATCGCCAGAGTAAAATATCACCTCCTCAAAAAAACGAATCTTAAACCAAACGCTTCCTATTAGATGCCCACTGTAGCCCCATTGAAAGGCAAGACATTTACTAACAACTATCCACTTTCCGATTGATTCTGGTTGAAAGGTTTTTGTATGTTGAAAAGACTGTTTTAATTGCTGCGCAGTCATTTTACTCATAATGATCGGCCCTGTGTATTCCCATTGCTCAAGTAAAGGAATAGCACCTACATGATCTGTATGTGAATGGGAAATAAACACTGCATCAAGCTTTGCCACATGAGCTTGTGTTAAATTAGGAGGAGTCTTCTGTCGATTGTTCATCACTCCGCAATCGAGTAAAATAGCATGTCCATTATTTTCAATGAAAAAGCAGTTACGGCCATACTCACCAACCCCACCTAAAATTTCTACATTAAGCATCCGCATGTCCTCCCCGTTTTTGTAGCCAATCTAATAGAAACATAAAAATAACGGTCATGACGACTGTAATCACCGCTACAGCCATTCCTACACCAACATTTCCTTGTTCAAATTGACTGTAAATAAATGTTGCGCCAGTCTCTACTGAAGGAGGTAAAATGAGTAATCCAGCGACAAGCTCACGCATCGAGATAATAAACGTCATCATAATTCCAGCAAGAATCCCCTGCATTAATAATGGAATAATGATATGTCGATAAACCGCCCAGCTACTTCGCCCAAAAATAGCCGCTGATTGGAATATTGAAGAATCTAATTGTGATAAAGAGGACTTTATATATTGCACGGAATATGGTAAAAAAAGTACACAATACGTGACTACAACCATTGTCTTTGTGTTATAGATAGTCGCTGGTAGCCACGGTGCATTCCAAAACATGATTAACCCAACTACAAAGACAATTCCAGGAATAATATTAGGCATTAAACTAAAAAAATCTAATACTTGCTGCTTTTTCGTTTCTCCCTTTTTAATGTATAAGGCAATGAACAAGCCAATAATTGCTGTAACGACAGCTGTGATTACTGAGAAAACAACACTATTTAAAAATGCTGACAATCCAGCACTTCCACTTGTAAACACTTCCTGGTAGGAAGCAACGCTAAAATTCCCTGCCTGCAAACCATCTCCCCTTACTTTCTGCAAAGATGTCACAATAATTGAGAAGTAAGGAATACCGATTGATAGCAAAATGATGATTCCCACAAAGAGCCATGAACCGAATTTGACATACCATTTATCTTCAATCTCGCGATTAGCTGGTGTTTTTCCAGATAGCACACTATATGTATATTTTCGTCCAATAAGATTTTGAAAATACCAGATAACGAGACAAACTGATAGTAAAAATAATGACAGTGATGTCGCCATACTAATATCTACTGGCCATCTTGAAAGGTAAGAGTGAATCTCCGTTGTAAATACTTGAAAGCCAATTCGACTACCAAACGTAGCAGGTGTTCCAAATTCAGCTAGCGTTTTGATGAAAATTAGCAAGCTCCCTAGAACATAGCTAGAAACTACTAAAGGCAGAACTATTTTCATCCAATTTCTCCAAGAACTTCGTCCAAAAATTAATGCAGCATCTAGAAAGGAACCATTGATTCTTAATAGCGTATTTTTCAGCATTAAATATAAAAAAGGAAAAAGATGCAGGCACATAATCATGACCATTCCAAATAAGGTGAAGAACGATTCAGTCATCCAAGCAGCACTTGGAAATAGTTGTTGAAGAAAACCATTATTTTGCATGAACAATATCCATCCCATGGAGCCAATATACGGAGGTGTCATAAATGGAATGGTTAAAATAATATCTAGCCAATCGTATTTATATAAGCTTGTTTTCGTTCTTATTAACGCCATTGGGAATGCTACAATCGTAGTCCCTAAAACAACTAAAACCCCTAATAATACAGAGTTTCCAAGCGTTTGCCACATTCTTTCATTGGCAAACATTCTGTTAATCTGCGAAACATCTAATTGCCCATCTTTCATAAACGTATAAAATGCAATGGCAATTAACGGTGCGATAGCAAACGTGACGACAAGTGTCAGTAAAAATCCAAAAGTTCGTCTGCCTTCCATAATCATTGATGATTCAATCCTTTCCCTAGAAAAACTTCAAGGAGGCTAAAAAACCTCCCCTAACTACTTAACGAAAAATATCATTGAATTTAGTTAATACTTCAAGCTGCTTCGCTTCTGCACCTTTCCAATTCACGTTTAGCTGAGGAATTTCATTTAAGGCTGCACGATCCTTAACAGGTATATCTTTGTTGCCTGGGAGTAAATAGGCATTTGCTACAAGCTTTTGCCCTTCATCTGACAGTAAAAAATCAACGTACGCTTTTGCACTTTCTACGTTTTTTGCATCCTTCAAAATACCAACAGCTCGCGGACTGACAACTGTCCCGCTTTTTGGATAAATAATTTCTACTGGCTCACCATCAGCTTTTGCTTTATAGGCCATGTAATCTACCCCTGAAATTGTGGCATTTTTGTCACCAGTAATAACAGCATCTAACGCTTCCTTATTAGCACCATTCACCTGTAAACCATTTTCCTTCCACTTCTCCATCGTAGTCCAAGCTGTTTTTTCAGCTTCTGTATATCCGAATAGGAAGTCTACAGCAGAGCCTGACAAGCTAGGGTCTGGTATATTAATTTTATTTTGCCATTCAGCTTTTGCTAAATCTGTCCATTCTGCCGGAACCTGTTGCGTATTTTTCGTATTATAAGCAATTCCTAATGCTGAGGCACTGTAACCATAGTAATAACCTTCTTTATCTGACCAATCGCTATTGATTTTCTTGGCATTATCAGCGTCTTTATTGCTTTGAAGTTGATCTGTTTCCTTTAAGCCATCCATTGAAGCGACAGAGGCTAGTACGACAACGTCAGCTACAGGGTTATTTTTTTCCGCTTCTAAACGCGATAATATTTTGCCTGTTGTTCCTTGGAACATCTCTATTTTTATGCCTGTTTTCTCTTCAAATGCTTGTTGAATATTCGCTGCTAAACCATCTGGACCAGCAGAGTATACCGTTAAAGTTTGTTCTTCTTTTGAGGCTGAACTTGCTTTATCATTCTTCTCTACCTCTTTATTTCCACATCCCGCTAATGCTAATGTTAAAAGAATCCCAGCTGTAGCAAATAGTTTTAACCCTCGTTTTTTCAAAGGTAACCCTCCAATTGATATATTTGTTTTTCATCAATAAAAACTTCAAGCTTTTTGCCATGTTCTATCGGTTCTGCTTCGTAAAAGCTCCAGTACTTACCTTCTACCTGTGCTTGCACTAAATAACGATCACCAACAAAGGTACTTTTTACAATCATCGCTTGTTTTGCAATTGTACCTGGGCGTCGTAGTCTGGAAATTCCTTCAGGTCGCACAATATAATTACCTTTATCAAACCAGTTCACTTTACCGATAAAATCTGCTACATACGGTGTTGCTGGAGCGTGATAAATTTCTTCTGGTGTTCCCACTTGTGCAATTCTTCCTGCCTCCATCACGATAATTTGATCTGACATTGCCATTGCCTCTGTTTGATCATGTGTGACAAAAATTGCCTGACAATCTAACTCGTTAATAATATGCATGATTTCATCTTGCATTTTTTCTCTTAGTACTGCGTCGAGTGCTGATAGTGGTTCATCAAATAAAATAAGCTGTGGATTTGTCGCTAGTGCCCTCGCAAGTGCTACTCGTTGCTGCTGTCCTCCCGATAACTCCCCTGGCTTTCGTTTTTCAAAACCCTCCATTTTCACCAATCGCATAACATGCTCCACTCGAGCCGGAATGTCTGACTTTGAAACAATACCCTTCAGGCCAAAAGCAATGTTTTGGAAAATAGTCATATGAGGCCATAATGCAAAATCTTGAAAAACCATTGCCATATTTCGCTTATTTGGTTTTACATTTTTATGGAGTTTGGATGAATAAATAATTGTGTCATCAAAACGGATTTCTCCATTTGTCGGTTGTTCAAGACCTGCCAATACTTTCAATAACGTTGTTTTACCACAGCCTGATTGTCCTAAGATGGTAATGAACTTGCTATCCAGCTCCACATTGATGGGCCATAACGCATGAAACTGTCCATATTTTTTTTCGATATTCGTTAATGAGATTTTCATCATATCCTCCTCGTTAATTACAACTATAAATTCCAGATATTTAGAAAATATTAATCTACTATTAATATCTCGTTAAAAAAAATCTAATAAACTAAAGCAAAACTAAGATTTTTTCTAATTTACTTTAGGAGGATAAAATGAATAACATGAAGTTACAGGCATTTTGCCTACTCGTAGAATTTAAAAAATTAGCTCCTGTTGCCAAAGAGCTAGGTCTTACAGCGCCGACAGTATCCTTTCATATTCGCTCCATTGAAGAGGAATATGGCATCCGTTTATTTCGGACAAATGCAGGTGGATACCGTTTAACAGAAGCGGGAGAAGGGCTCTATCATTATGCTCGCCAAATTGTACAGCTACAAAAAGATATGAATCGCTTTGTCGAAAATCTTTTGGCGGGTAATATTGGCTCCATTCGTCTTGGCGCAAGCGGGCTACCTGCACATATTTTTATGCCGGATATTATTCATCTAGTTTCAACAGCTTACCCAGACATTCGAATATCGCTAGAAGTAAAAACAGCGCCTGAAATTGAACAAAAGGTAGCTCTTCAAGAATTAGATTTCGGGCTAATTATGGAAACAAAACAAGAAAATTCGTCTCTTATATACGAAACAATCGGCGAAGATTCCCTTGTATTAGCATTGAGTCCTACCCATGAGCTTGCAGCAAAAAAGGACATCACAAAAGCAGATGTCCTAAAAAACAAAGTATTATTGCATACATCCTCCAGTTCAACGAATCATTTTATAGAAAAATGGATGGACCCTCACCCATCCATTTATACAATCGAGCTTGATTCTGTCAGTACTATTAAGAAAATGCTTACTTTCGGAAAAACAATTGCATTTTTGTCAGTTGCCCTGATAGAAGATGAGTTAAAATCAGGACTTTTGATCAAAAGAGATTTACACGATGTGACACTTAATAGAAAGATTCAACTTATTTATCCTAAATCTCGTCTAGATAGCAAGATGGATGCGTTTGTAAAAACTGCAATTTATGATTTAGCCAAACAATTAAAAAAATAGCCTCTTATGACATATTTCCATAGTCGACAATAATAACATGAAATGGGGATTGTTTACCCCTATGAAGGGAGGGTTGTATTTTGCTAACCGAGTTACTAACAAAAGATACTATACAACTCGCAGATATTGTAAATACTTGGCAGGAAGCTATTCATTTAGCGGCAATTCCACTATTAAAGCACAATAAAATCGAAGAACGCTATATTAAGGCGATGATTCATTCCATTGAAAAGCACGGACCTTATGTAGTCATTACACCAAAAGTAGCGATTCCACATGCACAGCACACAGAAGGCGTCAATGAGCTAGCCATGAGCCTATTAAGCTTACAAAAACCTGTTATGTTTGGACCAGAAAAGCCTGTTTTCTTAATTATTGTCTTAGCGGCCACCGATCATGCGTCGCATCTGCAAGCATTAGTTGACTTAACAAAGATTTTGCAAGAACCCCATCAAATCGACAGCATCATCGCCTGTCAGAATAAAGACGATATTATCAAAGAAATCCAACAAATTGTGGCAAAGGAGTAATCTTGATGAAGATTTTAGTAGTGTGCGGGAATGGCTTAGGCAGTTGTTTTATTATGGAATTGAATGTAAAAAAAGCGTTAACTGAACTTGGAAAAGTTGCAGAATTAACGCATACCGATTTAGCATCTGCCAAGGCAGAGAAAGCGGATATTTATATTGGCGCAGAAGATATTGTCAATCAATTGCCCGAAGAAAGAGGTCACATCGTTAGTATTGTTAATATGATGAGTATTTCTGAAATTAAATTAAAGCTTAAACCTCTGTTATAAAGGATTGAATTTGAATTTAATTAAAAATTGGATAGGATGAGGTGTTAATATGTTAGATGTTATTATGAATGACATTTTAGGAACACCAGCTATTTTAGTCGGCCTATTCGCTTTTGTCGGTTTATTAATCCAAAAAAAATCAGCTTCAACAGTCCTTTCTGGTACGTTAAAAACGGTTATGGGCTTTGTTATACTTGGCGCAGGTGCAAGCGTTTTAATCGGTTCTTTAAATCATTTTAGTAAAATGTTTGATCATGCATTTAATGTCCAAGGAGTTATCCCAAATAATGAAGCGATTGTAGCAGCCGCTCAAACTAGTTTCGGAACAGCTACTGCCATGATTATGGTTTTCGGTATGATTATGAACATATTATTTGCGCGATTTACGCCTTTTAAATATATATTTTTAACTGGTCATCATACATTATTTATGGCGTGTTTAATCGCAGCATCACTGTCTGTCGGCGGTATGAGTGGCACACCTCTTATCATCGTTGGCTCTATTATACTTGGTCTTTGTATGGTCGTATTCCCAGCCATTTTACAACCAACTGTTCGTCAAATAACTGGCAGTGATGATTTTGCTGTTGGTCATTTTGGCAGTGTTGGTTATTATGTATCTGCTAAAATCGGGAAGCTCTTTGGAAACAAAGCTAAATCAACAGAAGACATAAAAGTTCCAAAATCTCTAGGCTTTTTACGGGATACATCTGTAGCTGTGTCCTTAACTATGAGTCTGTTTTTTATTATCGTTGCCCTATTCGCTGGCCAATCCTATATTGAGTCACAGTTATCTGGCGGTTCGAATTTTATCGTCTTTGCCATTATTCAAGCTATTACCTTTGCCGCTGGTGTCTATATCATTTTGGCTGGAGTGCGAATGCTAATTGCCGAGATCATTCCTGCCTTTAAAGGTATTGCAGATAAACTTGTGCCAAACACAAAGCCTGCATTAGACTGCCCTACAATTTTTCCGTTCGCACCGAATGCAGTTATTATTGGCTTCCTGTTTAGCTTTGTAGCAGGCTTAGTGTCCATGTTTATACTCCCCCTCATAGGGCTAAAAGTGATTGTACCTGGGATTGTGCCACATTTTTTCACGGGTGCGGCTGCAGGAGTATTCGGTAATGCAACTGGTGGTAGACGCGGTGCTATGGTAGGAGCATTTACCAACGGATTAATTACTAGCTTTATCCCCGCGATTCTACTTATCTTCATGGGTGATATCGGCTACGAAGGAACTACATTTGGCGATTCAGACTTCGGCATTGTAGGAATCATAATTATAAATATATTAAAATTATTTGGTGCGGTTTAATTCATTAGTGTGTCTCGCAAACTCTTTAGATGTTTGCGAGTTTTTTTATTTGCCAAAGAAAAGGGTTAATTTTGCAAAATATATAAATATTTCACAATATACCCCTACCTTTTTCACTATATACATAGAGAAAATCCATTGTGAAACAAACTAAATACTCAGTGATTAGAAAATATCGAAAATGATTTAAACCCATTTTCCTGTAGTAAATTGTAAATAATCTGATAGTATTTAATGGTAAAATAAAAAATCGTTGTCTGACCTCTGACTTAGAATAACTTTTTGCCGATATAAATAATACATACAATGGAGGTATTCATATTGAAAAAATTAATGATTGGCTTTTGCTTAATAGCTTTGTTATTAGCAGGCTGTTCCATTACTCAGCCGGAAAAAGCGCAAGATGACTATAAAATTGGTATCTTACTTTCAGATGCAGGGCTTGGTGATGAATCGTTTAATGACTCAGCTTTTAAAGGGCTTGAGAAAGCACGCGATGAGCTAGGTATTTTGTTTGATTATAAAGAGGCGCCTGATGGCAATTACGAACAGAAGCTAGAGGAACTTGTCGAAGAAAAATATAACGTCATTATTGGTCTAGGCTTCTCTGTACAGGAGGCATTGGAAAAGACTGCGAAGAAATATCCTGATCAACAATTTGTCCTTATTGACGGACAATCAGATGTTGCCAATATCACTTCCATAACCTTTAAAGAGCAAGAAGGTAGCTTTTTACTTGGAATGGTTGCAGCAATGACGAGTAAAACTGGAAAAATAGGATTTATTGGTGGTGTAGATATTCCGGTTATCCATCACTTTGAAAACGGCTTTATTGAGGGAGCTAAATATTTTAATCCAAATATCGAAATTATTAGTGAATATTCTGGCTCATTTGATGATGCCGACGCGGGTGCCGCAATCGCAGAACGTTACATAAAGAACAAATTGGATTTTATTTATCATGCAGCGGGATTCACAGGCTTTGGTGCCATAAAGAAAGCGGAAGAAATGGGCATATATGCGGCCGGAGTTGATATTGATCAATTTTACATTGCAGAAAAAACTGTTGTAACATCAATGTTAAAAAATGTCGACCAAGCTGTTTTTAAAATTGCTAAAACATTAGATGAGGAAGGGAAAATTTCCGAAAAATCGTTGTCATTCGGTTTAGCTGATAATGGAGTAGGCCTAGCGGATATACGTGTTATTAAACTTACACCTGAGCAACAGGCTGCTATTGAAAAAGCAAAAGAAGATATTGTTTCGGGTAAAATAAAAGTTACTGCAGAAAAGGGGAACAGCCAGTGACACTACGAAAAAAATTATTCATGAACATACTTATTCCCATTGTCCTCGCAATGGCTATGATTGGTTTTATTATCGTTCAAACATTTGATATACAAACAACTGCACAAGATGATACAGAACTATTACTGGCAGTGAAAGAACTTGAACAAAGTTTAGTTGTAGCGAGCCAATCTTTAAATAACTACACTTTTTTAGATAGTGAGGCCAATAAAAATGAAGCTCTTTCAACTTTACAAGAAACGAAAGTAAATTTAGAAAAACTCTCAACTATTGCTAAAATAGCTGAGCATCAGGCAATCATCAAAAAAATCGAGGGTAAATACGACGAATTAGAAAAAGCTTCAGAAGCAGGATTTCTTGCTCACAATCATCCTGAGATAAAAAAACAATCAATCAGAATATCCGGTATTTTGAACGATATGTATCTACTGAAAAAAGAAACAAATGAATGGTATAAAGAAACGAATGATCTGGCAACGCAGAAAATTTCTTTTATTACTACATCAACAATAATAGGTAGTATCCTTCTACTTATTGCTACAAGCATTTTTTCGTATGTCGCAACGAAAAGAATTACTAAACCGATTAACCGAATCGTGGATTATGCACAATTGGTGGCTGCAGGGAATTTGACAATTGACACCTCTTCCCTCTCCTATAAGAAAGGTAGTCGCAATGAAGTTGATCAACTGACTGAGAACTTTGCCAAAATGATTGTTAGCTTAAAAACCACCGTACAATCTATTGATCATGTAGGTAAAAATGTTGGTCTATTTACAAAAGATGTCACAAGCTATATCGAAACCGTTAACGAAGGCAGTAAACAAATTGCTACATCAACAGACGAATTGGCAAAGGGAAGCCTAACTATTTCAGAAGATATCCAGTCAACGGCTATCTTGATGAATACGATGGCGGATCAATTTACTACTGTTCAGGAGACAAGTGAACAATCAGCAGTAAACGGTAACAAAGCGCTTACTGCAGTTCAAAATGGTCGTAGCTCACTAGAGAAGCAATCCTCTATTGCGAAGGATATTTCATCCACTTCGATTAATATCAAAGAGGCTGTTACTCAATTCTCTCAATTCACAACAGAAATTGAAGGTGCAGCTAATGCAGTTCACGCGATTGCTGATCAAACAAATCTCTTAGCATTAAATGCTGCAATCGAAGCGGCACGTGCTGGCGAAGCCGGAAAAGGATTCGCCATTGTAGCGAAGGAAGTCAAAAAACTTTCTCATGAAACAGAAAAAGCAACTACTTTCATCTCTTCGATGGTGACACATATACAAGATGGCATTACACTCATTCTTTCTACTGCAGAACATGGACATCAGCTTTCAGAAGAACAATTACAATCGATGACCGATACAGAAAAGTCATTTGAGGCAATTGCAACTCATGTATTAGACATTAATGATCAGTTACAGCACCTTACAAAGGATATGGAGCAAACAAGCGAAATGAGTCAGCAAATGAACAGTGCCATTGAAAACATTTCAGCTATTACGGAAGAAACCGCAGCAGGAACAGAGGAAATATCCGCTTCTACTCAAGAACAGTTAGGATCATTCAAAAAAATTAGTGATAAGGTTTCAGAACTTCAAGAAATGACAAATACATTGTCTGTAGAACTAAAAAAATTCACATTATAAATTTAGTTTTATTTTCGTCAATTATTTCAGACTAATAGGTGCATTAATTAGCGGAATTTTCCCCAGTTTTATTAATGAGAAGACGCTAATATCCGCTAAGCTATTCACGCTTTCCTGCTGGAGAGCGTCGAGCCGCTTACAATAAGATGAAGCAATGGGTAGCAACAACTTTTACACATAAAATTTATATTAACCTTCACAATTTTTGGGTTGTAGTAGCGGGTGAGTTAAATCTGATGGAGCACTAAAGCCTCCCATCTTTATAGTGAACTGCACCCCAATTGTTAGATACAATCTAACAATTGGAGGTGCAGTTTTTGTATGCCTAAATTTAGAGAAGAAATGAAATTAGAAGCTGTTCAAATAACTTTAAAACACGGCATTCGACTTTCATTATGCTTCGTAAATATACTTTTCTATTGTGTATTTTTCGAGTTTGTCTTGTGCAATATTATAACCAATACCTGGTAGATTAGAAACTTGGATATGTCCTTGGTCATCCATGACAATCTCTGGCTCAATAATATCTTCATGCCAATAGCGGGAAGATGGTGCCGTATCACCAGGTATTGTAAAGTTTGACAGTGTTGTAATTGCAATATTATGAGCACGACCAATCCCTGATTCTAGCATACCCCCACACCATACAGGGATTTGATGCTGCTGACATAAATCATGAATCTTTTTAGCCTCGGATAAGCCTCCAACACGCCCTACCTTTATATTAATCACTTTGCAGCTACCTAGTTCAATTGCACGTCTAGCATCATCGTATGAATGGATACTTTCATCTAAGCAAATCGGTGTATTGAGTTCTCTTTGTAATTTTCGATGATCGACAATATCATCATGCTCAAGAGGTTGCTCAATCATCATTAAATTTAATTTATCCATCTCCTTAAATAAGGATAGATCTTCTAACGAGTAGGCAGAATTGGCATCTGCCATTAAAGGTATATCGCCAAAGCGATCACGGATTACACGCAGTACTTCGATATCTTTTCCGGGCTTAATTTTAATTTTTATTTTTTTGAACCCTTGTTTTAAATAACCTTCAATGCTTTCCAGCAATACATTCGTATCATCTTCAATGCCTAGGCTAATGCCAACAGTAATTTCTTTTTTTTCTCCTCCAAGTGCTTGTGCTAAAGGTATGCCCTGCTCTTTTGCATATAAATCCCAAATGGCTGCTTCCACTGCAGATTTCGCCATATTATTGCGACGCACGCGAGCAAACTTCTCATTTATCTCATCTGGATGGTTGAATTCCTGATTAATAACAAGTGGTATTAAAAATTCATCAATAATAGAGAATGCCGTTGAAGCCGTTTCTTCTCCATAATAAGGATAAGCGCTAACAACACATTCTCCATAACCAACATGCTTCTCACCATACGCTTCAATAATTAAGAAAATACGTTCCTGCTGCTTCATAAAACTTGTTTCAAAGGGTGATTTCATAGTCATCTTCATTTTACGAACTATAATTTTTTCAATTTTCATTTCTCAACACTCCCCTACTTGTAATATAAATGACATGCCGTTTTATGGGCAGGTGAATGCTCGACCAACTCTGGCTCTACCGTCCGGCATTTTTCCATTACAAAAGGGCATCTCGTCTGGAAAACACAGCCTGTTGGTGGATTCAATGGAGAAGGGATTTCACCTTTCAGCTTAATCTTTTCACGTTTTATTCGCGGATTGGGCACAGGAATTGCTGATAAAAGTGCTTTTGTATAAGGATGCATTGGGTTGCTAAAAATTTCATCTGTCGTTGTTTCTTCTACGATCTTTCCTAAATACATTACGCCAATTCGATTGGAAATATGGCGTACAACACTTAAGTCATGAGAGATAAACAATAATGTTAGGTTAAATTCTTTTTGTAAATCCTCCAATAAATTCAGCACTTGTGATTGAATAGATACATCTAATGCCGATACAGGCTCATCACAAATAATAATATCTGGATTCATAATAAGTACGCGTGCTAATCCTATACGCTGACGCTGCCCTCCGGAAAATTCATGTGGAAATCGAAAATAATGTTCATTTTGGAACCCTACCTTATTTAAAATATCCATCACTTTTTGTGTACGCTCTTGCTTTGTGCCAATATGATGTATTTTCAAGGTTTCTTCTAATATTGTTCCGATACGTTTACGTGGGTTTAAAGATGAATAAGGATCTTGAAACACCATTTGCAAACTACGACGAATGGGCATCATTTCTTTTTGTTTAAGCTTATTAATTGTCTGTCCTTGGTAAATTATTTCGCCATCTGTAGGTTCAATGAGCCGCAAAATAGAACGGCCTGTAGTACTTTTTCCGCAACCAGATTCTCCAACTAAGCTATATGTCTCGCCCTTAGTAAGCTCAAAGGACACATTATTGACTGCTTTGACATATCTTTTTTCCTGCCCGACACCACTACTAACAGGAAAGTAGGTTTTTAAGTTTTTTATTTGTAAAATCATTTCTTTGTTATCCATGAATTTTCACCTCCCGCTTCCTCTGAATTTCTTCAAAGTGCCAGCATCTGACTTTACGGTCGCCGTAGCTTTCAAGCTTTGGTAGAGATGTGCGACAATTGTTTGTCTGGAATTCACAGCGTGGAGCAAAGCGACAACCTGTAGGAATTTGACTTAATGTCGGCACCTTTCCTTCAATCACATACAGCTTTTCCTCACGACTTCCTTCTATATTAGGAATTGATTTTAATAAGCCTTGTGTATAGGGATGCAGAGGCTGATCAAAAATCGTTAATACATCACATTCTTCAATGACTTGACCTAAATACATGACTACTACTTTTTCACAAACTTCAGCTACAACGCCTAAATCATGCGTAATCATAATCGTCCCCATATTAAATTCGTCTTTTAACTCTTTGATCAAGTCTAAAATTTGTGATTGCGTTGTCACGTCTAAAGCTGTTGTTGGTTCATCGGCAATTAAGAGTGCTGGCTGACAGCAAAGTGCCATCGCAATCATGACCCGTTGACGCATCCCCCCTGATAGCTGATGAGGAAACTCATCAATCCGTTTCTCTGGTGCTGGAATACCAGTTAATTTCAGCATGTCAATCGCTTTCACGCGGGCCTGTTCTTTTGAAACATTTTGATGAAGGAGGAGGGCTTCCATAATTTGATCACCCACAGTGTAAACTGGGTTTAATGAACTCATCGGATCCTGGAAAATCATAGCAATATCATTACCACGGATTTCTCGCATTTCTTTTGCGGATTTCGCTAATAAATTTTGGCCTTCGAGACGAATTTCACCTTCATACTTTGTATGCTTTTCATCGAGAAGTCGTAAAATTGATTCTGCCGTAACGCTTTTACCACAGCCGGATTCTCCCACTACACCAACGATTTCTCCTTTTTTAACAGTGAAAGAAACATCATCGACAGCTGTTACTTTCTTTTCCTCTGTATCAAAATGAACTTTTAAATGCTCAACTTCAAGTAAAGTATCTGTCATTGTAATAGCACCCCCTTACTACTTCTTCGATTTATTATGCGGATCTAGTAAATCTCGCAATCCATCACCAAATAGATTTAAGCCTAAAACCGTTAACATAATTGCAATTCCTGGGAATACTGTCATCCACCACGCATTGAAAATAACCGTTTTGCCATCATATAATAAATTGCCCCAACTTGGTTCAGGTGCAGGAATCCCGGCTCCTAAAAAGCTAAGTGCAGCCTCTACAATAATGGCATCTGCAAAAATAAAAGTAGCTTGAACAATTAAAGGTGAAATGACATTCGGGAAAATATTCGACCAGATAATACGCGTGCTATTTGCACCTTGTGCCCGTAACGCCTCAATATATGTTTGCTCCTTCACAATTAAAGCAGAGGAACGAATAGTTCTTGCAACAAGTGGTGTAAATACAATCGTTAAAGCGATAATGACATTGACTAAATTTGCACCGAGAGATGCCATAATCGCAATCGCAAGTAAGATGGCTGGAAATGCCATTAGACCGTCAGCAGTACGCATCAATAAGCTATCAAGCTTTTTAAAATAAGCTGCATATAATCCAACAATCGTCCCGAAAATAGAAGTTAACAGTGCGACAGAGAAGCCAATGACTAATGAAACACGTGCCCCATACATAACACGACTAAATAAATCTCGACCATAGTTATCCGTGCCAAAAAAGTGTTCAGTACTTGGCGGTAATAATCGATTCGCGGTATCCAATGTATATGGCGAAGTCGAGATGATAAACGGGGTCAAAATCGTAAACAAAATTATTACTGACATAATAACGGTGCCTGTCAAAGCCAATTTGTTGCTAAAAAACTTCTTTCTAAATAACGTTCGCTGCTTTTGCTTCATCTGCTTCTTAATGGTTGACAGATCATTCATTGAAAGCTCTTGACTCAAATTACTCCCCCCTATCTCTTCCCAACTCGTAAACGTGGATCAACAATACCATATAGTAAATCAATCACTAAATTGATTGTTACGTAGCTAACTGCGATTAACAAAACAACTCCTTGAATCACTTCAAAGTCACGTCGTTCTACTGAGTTAATGATTAATTGACCAATGCCTGGGATATTAAATACCGTTTCAATGACAGCTGCACCAGCTACTAAAGTCCCGAAGGTTTGACCGATAATCGTTAAGATAGGAATAAATGCATTACGTAATGCATGTTTCATTGTAATAACAAATTCCTTTACCCCTTTTGCACGTGCTGTCTTAATGAAATTGGCAGATAAAACTTCCAGCATCGAAGATCGAGTCATACGGGCAATAAGAGCAGCTTGCATTGAACCTAATGCAATGGCAGGTAAAATTAAATAGCGGATATGTACAGCGAAACCTGCAGCTAACGGTTTATAACCTGCAACAGGTAACCAACGTAGCTCCACTCCAAATAATAAAATTAAAAATAAACCGAGCAAAAAGCTTGGAACTGATATGCCAACAAGTGAAACTCCCATAAATGTTTGATCTAAAAATGATCCTCTGAACTTAGCTGACAGTACACCAAGTGGGATAGCTAGTACAATAGCAAACAATTGAGCCATAATGGCCAATGAAAGTGTTGGACCTAAATGCTCAAAAAAAGCCGTTAATACTGGTTTTTTCATAAATAGTGATGTTCCTAAATCGCCATTAACAATAGCCCCTACCCAAGTCACATATTGCTCCAAAATAGGGCGGTTGAGGCCAAGCTCTTCCTGTAGCTTAGCCACATCCTGAGGAGAGGCTTCAGGACCGAGCATAACTGAAGCTGGATCACCAGGCGTTATATGAACTAATAAAAAGACGACAACTGATACAACAAATAACACAGGTATAAGTGACAGTATTCGTTTCAATATAAAGTTCAACATAAGCTCATCCCCCCTTACAAATTATTTCATATTCCATAAAATGATACCTTGCAAGAAATCATAGCCTTCAATGGATGCATCGTATGCTGTTACTGTCGTTTTGTTTCCAAATTTAATAATTGGAACATAGTCATATACTTCAACCATTAAGTCACTGTAATAGCCTTTCGCTTCTTCCTGTGTTGCAGCACCTGCAATTTTGTTTAATAAATCATCAATTTTAGGGCTATTTGTCCAACCTGGCCATTCTCCCTTGGAATCCAAGAACACATATTTATTAGGTACAGGCTCAGTTGGGAAACCAGTAATGAAAATATCGTATGCCTTTTCATCTGTACGACGCTGTTGCACAGTTGGCCAATCATAAATATCAAGCTTTACTTTCATGCCAAGACTTTCTAATTGTTGTTGAACCACAACGGCTGCATTGTAATGGTCTTCATAATCACGTGTCGATAATATGACGATTTCCTCTCCATTATAGCCAGCTTGTTGTAATAGGGATTTTGCCTTTTCTATATTCTTTTGATTGTATTGATTGCTACCAGCATCTGTATACCAGTCTGTTTGATCTTTAATCATTAAATTGTGTTCTAATTCGTAAAATTCAGGACTCGAAAACGCTGCCCTTAAAATTGCTTCTTGATCAAGAGCCGCATTTACAGCTTGACGTGCTTCCTGTTTAGCAAAAAGTCCTGCTCGCTTGTTAAATACAACAGCATTAAAGCCATTATGGTCAATGGAAGTTTTAACAGTTTCAGACTTTTCTAATTGCGCCACATTATCGAACGGTATCGCATTTGCTACTTGGTATTCTCCTGTTTGAATACCAGCAAAACGCGTTGAAGCATCGGTTACAATATTAAAATGAATATTTTTATATTGTGCCTCTTTTTTACCAGCCAATCCGCTTGCTGGGCTATCTACAGCAACATAATCATTAAATTTCTCTAAATGAATATATTGATCATTTTTCCACTCTAAGAATTTATATGGACCTGTCCCAATAAATTCTGTTAAGCCCTCAGCTGTCGTTGAGGCATTTGCTTCTTCCGTTGTAATAATTGCAATTTGACTTGGATCTGCCAATAAATGGAGCGCAATGAATAGTCGCTTCGGCATTACCAATCGCACAACTGAATCATCCACTTTTTCAAATGTTGCATCCGCAAAATAAGATTTTCCTAAACCTGTCGTTGTCATCCAGCGTTGCATAGATGCCACAACATCTTCGGCTGTTAAATCATCACCATTGTGGAATTTAACACCTTGTCTCAATTTAAATGTTATAACTTTACCATCTTCACTTTCCTCCACTGATTCCGCCAACATTGGCACAACCTTCGAATCTTTATCTAGTGTCACTAAAGATTCATAGATATTTCGAGCTACATCACGCGTAGCTACCGCCGTTGTCATCAACGGATCTAACGTTGGTGGCTGAGCATTATAAGCTACCTGTAATTCTGAATAATCTTTATTACTATCTGCTCTTTCACCACCAGCATTATCATCTGAAGAACATGCTGCTAACACAAAAAGCACACTTGCAAACATTACAAATAACCAATTTGCTTTTTTCATGTCAATCCCCCCAAGATTTTATGATGTTAGATCATTAGAAGTATTCACTTTATTTCCTAAAAATTTAAAGTGAACACTTCAATATATATATTAAGCTAACAAAACTATTCAAAAAATTCAATTATTTTTCTGAAAATATTGAAAATAAAGTTTATTTTGAATATGCTATAATAAAGTAAACGCTTATTTTTTTAGAAAAAAAAAGAATTTCCTTCACTACTAAAGGAGGTATCGGCTTGTACGCATACGAAGCTAAAATACAAGAAAAATTTGATGATTTGTCCCCTACATTAAAACGTGTTGCACTCTTTTTGAAAGAAGATCCGAAGCTATTTGCTTCAAACTCTGCGACGAAAATCGCCAACATGATTGGAGTTAGTGAAACAAGTGTGATTCGATTTGTTTATGCCATCAATTATGGGAGTTTTACTGATTTACAAAATGAAGTACAGGATTCTATTTTTGATTTAAAAAATTCATTGATGAGCTTTTCACACACATTTGCAGAGCAAACTGATCATACAGGTATTGAAGAAGTTATGATTCGTGATCAAATCAATATAAAAAAAACGGCTGAAAATATAGACCCTGAAATGTTTAAAACGGTCGTTAAAAAAATTGCTCTTGCAAGGGAGATTGTTGTATTAGGGAGTGGAGCCTCTTATGGTTTTGCACATTGGTTTAGCTTCACATTGAATACAATAAGAGGGAATAGTCGAATTTTAAATTTATATATGGATGATTTTTCTTACATTAATAACTTAGATGAAAATAGTGTCGTTGTTACCTTTTCTTTTAATCGTTATATGAAACATACGCTTGAAATTACGCAGGAATTAAAGGAACGTGGAGTTTATGTGGTGGGCATCACAGATTCAGATATAGCTCCCATAACTCAAATTGCTGATTCGACTTTTATTACTAAGATGTCACATATGTCTACAATTGACTCTGGTCCTGTCATTTCCTCGTTATTGAATACAATATTGCATCAAATGATTCAAGACTATCCTGAGCAATATGAAAAACAAAAGCAACAATATGAGACTACTTATAAAGACCTATTTTGGAATGAGGGATTACATCATGAAAATTAAGCAAGAACTATTACAACATTTTCATTACTTACATGAAAATGCAGAAGTAAGCTGGAAAGAGGTAAATACAACCCAATATTTGAAAGAAGTACTCAGTGACCTAGGCTATAAGGTGACTACTTTTAATGATTGTACAGGGCTTTATGCAGACCTTGGCCAAGGCCAGCCTATAGTAGCGGTCCGTGCAGATATTGATGCACTATGGCAGGAAGTTGATGGCTGTTTTAAAGCGAATCACTCATGTGGTCACGATGCTCATATGAGTATGGTCCTTGGTGTTGCAAAATGTATGCAGCATGAAAATTTCAAAGGTACGCTACGCCTCGTTTTTCAACCGGCAGAAGAAAAAGGTACTGGCGCTTTGGAAATGATTGAGAAAGGTATTGTGGAGGATGTGGAATACCTATATGGCATCCACCTACGGCCAATCCAAGAAATCCCATTTGGTGTAGCATCACCAGTTATTATACATGGCGCAGGTCAAATGATTGATGGGCAGGTACAAGGAGTCGATAGTCACGGTGCACGCCCTCATTTGACGGTCAATGCTATAGATGTTATGACGACGATCAATGAACAGTTAAATCAAATTCGCATTGATCCGCAAATACCACATTCTATCAAAATGACCTATATTCGTGCTGGAGGTGACAGTCGAAATATTATTCCCGGGAATGGACAATTCGGACTAGATTTACGTGCACAAACGAATGAAGCGATGCAGGAGTTGGTACAAAAATTCAAACAAATCATTGACGGTGTACGTACAACCTTGGGGGCAAGTATTCATTATAGCACCATAACAGCCATGCCTGCTGCTGTTCAAAACGAGCAAGCTATTCAATTTGCACGCACAGGCATTACCGAAGTTATTGGCGAAGAAAATATCATACCCACACTCATCACCTCTGGTGGGGACGATTTTCATTTTTACACAATCAAGAAACCACATTTAAAAGCAACGATGATTGGCCTAGGCTGTAACCTCGCTCCTGGACTCCATCATCCTTATATGAGCTTTGATACAGATGCTCTTGAAATCGGCACAAACATCTTAACTAAAACTGTGCTAGCCACTTTTCGTGCTCAACAATAGATCACGATTTTTATACCTTGATGGAAGCCGTTGCAAAGCATTTGATGAAAGTTAAACAGAAATAGACTGTGGAGAAAAACACAATATTTTTCTCCACCCATTTTGGCTATTTGCACTAAAAGGAGTTGTTGGTTAGCAAGTGCCCTGTAGCAAATCTCTCATAAATGGTCAGTAAGACATACTTGCTTTGCTGAATCCCACTGCTTTTTTCATTGAAACACTTAATTCCACTGGTTCTGTCAATTCCTCTTCCAGCTACTCAAGCGTGATACCTTATTTCAAGATAAATATTTCATTGTTAAATGGAGAACTGCTACTTCATTCCCCGTGTTTTCATAGCTATGCTGTCGATTTGCTTCAAATTGAATAGAATCAAATTCGTTTAATTCGTACATTTCTTGTCCAACTTGAATCGAAATTTTCCCTTTCATTACTGTTACAAATTCAATAGCTCCTTCATGATGAGGTTCTGCCTCATATATGCTATTCGGTTGCAAACAAGCACGATGCATTTCCATCCCAGTTTCTTTTTTGTAACGAAATATAGTTTCTAATCGCCACATTTGATTTTCTTCTATCGTAAATCCCTCTCCGCAACGTGCAACATTTACTATATCTTCTATCACCATAAGCCGTGACAGCGGAATAGATAATCCTTTCGTAATCTTCCAAATGACACCTAATGTAGGATTCGTTTCTCCTCTCTCAATTTTCCCTAACGTTAATTTACTAACACCTGTTTTTTTCGCTAACTCTTCTAAACTTAATTTCTGTTCATTTCGTATTTGTCGTAACAGTTGACCAACTTGCAAAATAACTTCTTTTGTTTGCATATCCTCTTGTTCTTTCATATGAACCCCACCTTTAGTATATTATAGTTTACTTTTTATATAAATAATTATATTATAATATATATTTAGAAAGGAGCGAACGAAATGCGTGCTATCTTATTAGGTATTTTATCATCTGCGTTTTTTTCAGCTACATTTATTATAAATCGAGTTATGAACGTATCAGGAACAAGCTGGGCTTGGACTGCTTCCTTCCGATTTTTATTCGCTTTACCCATTTTATTCTTTATCGTCCTATTTCGCAAAAACCTTCGTCCACTATGGGTAGAAATGGGTAAACACCCTTTGGCATGGCTTGGTTATGGCACAATAGCCGGGGTAGGATTTTATTCCTTATTAAGCTATGCTGCTGTATTTAGTCCTGCATGGCTCGTCGCAGGTACATGGCAAATAACCATTTTAGCTGGTTTGCTATTATCTCCGTTATTTTTTATTACATTGGAGACAAAGTCAGGAGTTAAACGAGTTCGCGGTAAAATTCCTATGCGAAGCTTACTCGTTTCCTTATTTATTTTAACGGGTGTCATTTGTATGCAATTAACAGAAGCTGGAGACATTACTGTTTCTCAATTTTTATCTGGCTTCCTCCCTGTAGTTATCGCTGCATTCTTATATCCTTTCGGTAATAGAAAAATGATGGAAGTCGTTGCTGGTCGCTTAGATACATTTCAACGCGTGTTAGGCATGGCAATTGGTAGCCTTCCTGTCAGTATTATATTAGCGATTTATGGTTGGACTACAACTGGCATACCAACATCTGGGCAAATGATGCAAGGTTTCTTATTAGCATTATGTTCGGGTGTTATCGCCACAATGACATTTTTCTTCGCTACTGACTTAGCGAAAAATAACCTGTCTTTGTTAGGGGCAGTGGAGGCAACACAAGCAGGAACAATGATTTTTACTGTTCTTGGTGAAATCCTTTTTTTAAACGGTTCTTGGCCAGTTGGAGTATCTTTAATCGGAATGATCATTATTATGATCGGAATGATAGCCAACAGTATTTTAAATCGCACTATTCCTGTATCCAAACAAAAGAAAATAGCATAGTTTAAGAGCGTGTTTTAAACCGAAAACTGATTAAAACACGCTACTATGTTTAATAGAAAGCTTTAGGATAAATTAAAAACATAAGATAAGAAAAAAAATCCCGAATAACGTTCAATATTCGGGATTTTTCTTATTATAAAGTTAAACCATCATCAACAAGAACTATTGCTCCTGCCCGTTCAGATGCTAAGAAAGCAACCATTTCTGCTAACATGCATAACGTCCCATTCACATGTTCGGAAGTTCATCTGGAATATAGCCAGTTGTTTCAAACATTTCCGTAACACTATTTGTTAACGCTGTTTGAACACCGCCTGGACAAATAGCATTAATGCGAATACCTTTTTTAACGTATTCTAGCGAAGCGGATTTAGCAAACCAACGACAGCATAATTATTTGCAGAATATGCAGTTAAACTGTGCTTTGATTTTCGTTCCGACTGGTCGCTTTCCTGGGGGCGTCGATCCCTATATACACGGCATACTTTTAACAAATATCATCCACAACTTTTGGCGTGGGCCTCAGATGTGAACATTCTATTAAGAGAGAGCATGTCTTTTCATGAATAAAAACCATGCTCTCTTTAATGTATTATTATAGTTTTATCAAATATATTTTTTTAATATAACAAACTGCGAATTTATGATAAAAGGTAAAATAATAAAGAGACAAGTATGATTACCATTACTTTCATCTATAGAATAAAGTCCAACTTCCCCATAAATTGGTATAATGAATGATTTTCATACGAGGGACCATCGATGTGCCCGATAGCGGGCATTTCCACCCATTTATCCTTATTCTAAGCCTTTTTTTCTATATATTCATGGTATACTTTTACGGAACTTTCGCGGAAAGGAGATTTCTACGCCCTATGTTAAAAGAACGAATCGATTTTTTGTGCAAAAAGAAAAACATCACCCGCAAAGAGCTGGTTGAAGGTTTACTGACGCAAACCCATTTTGCCAATATCCTCGCAGAGCGTTACACTCTTGCCGCTGATTTGGCTGAACATATAGCCTCCCGTCTCAGCGTCTCTCCTGCTTATTTGCTGCAGGCTTCATCTCAATCGCCGGATACATTGGCAAAGGCAGAGAGCATTTTCGAAATGTTATCCCAATCCACTGCATCCATCGATGAACAGCAGGTTAACGATCTGCCGGACCGCGACGATGCTTTAACCGTTGAGTTGACCACAGCCTTAATGAAAGCCGTATATTACCAGCAGCTTAATGACGCGGTAGCTCATGATTATTTGCACCGGAACTATTTGAATTATTACTTGGATAAATACGGGCGTCCTGACGACAATGATCTGCCCCTACCAGCCAAAAAAGCGATGTTTTATTATAAAATCCAACTTTTCAGATCCAAACACCATTACCACGAGGCACTGCTTCAAGCACGAAAACTTGCGGAACTGCTCGCTCCAGGCAGCGAGCCATGGCTGACGGCGCATAATTTCATGCTTGAGGCCTTTATCTATTTGAAACAGTATGATCAGGCGAAACAGACGTTTGAGCAAATGATGAAGCATGTCTATGAACAAAGGCTCTTTCACCGTTTGAGCGGGTTGTATCTCACCTACAGCGGTTATCAGTTTACGGTCGGACTTGTTCAGGAAGCGCTGCTAGCCTTATCCATGGCGGAAGCACATTTGGTTTACACCTCCAATCAGGGCGAAATGATGACATCCATAATGAACAACCGAATTATCATGCAAACGCTGCTAGGCGAATATGACAAAGCCGCATTGGAGATTGACCGCTTTAAAGAAATGATTCGGCACGAACCAGAAGAAATTAGACAGAAGTTCCAACCGCTGCTCGATATTTACCGCTGCGAGTTGGAACTAAACCAAAAGCAATGGGCATTGCTCCCGCAGATGATCAAGGAGCTTGAAAGCAGCGCCGAAACAACCGATCAACAAATGTCGTTGCAATTCTACCAAAGCCAACTCTCGTTTGCGCAGGGGCAGTTCGAACGTTCAATGGAGCATGCCATGGCCTGTTTACCTTATTTTGAGTCCATTCAGCAAACCAACCGCTTGGAGACTCTATATGAGTCGCTTGCCGTCGTCTCTGAGGATGCCAGAAAATACAAGGAATCAGCTGCCTATTACAAGAAGCTAGTTTACCTTCTACGGAGCAAATAATAAACCGGATTTCAGTCGGAAAACCGCAATACGAATGGGCTGTCCCAAACGTTTAAAGGCGGATTTTCCGCTTTTTATTGCAGTAAAGGGTGGATCTTCGCAAAATTTACTCCTTGAACCGGAAGTAAAACCGTTGATTACCGCCACCATATTGTATCCCTTCAAACCCGTTGTCGCCTTTCCATCCACTGTTTACAATTGTGATAGAGACATCGATGAACTCAAAAATACGATTGTAGCGAGGTTATGGGCTGGTTCAGTAAAAAGAAACATGCACAGGACAATTTGGAAAAAGCGGATCAATTATTAAATAAAGGCTTAAGCGGCATGATGATGAAGGGACTCATCCCCAAGCAGCATCGCGAAGCCATAAATCAAAGCATTGAACAGACTAGGCAAGCGCAGATGGCCGCGGGAGGTTCCGTTCCTATCACTGCTACCGCTATCGTCCTTTCGGTACGCGATACCGGAAAACTGATTAATTTTGAACCGGTTGTTATTTTGGAGCTGGAGGTGACGGAAACCCGTGGTAGCCGTTATACGAAAACGCTCGAAACGCTTGTATCCAAATTACAGGTGCCACGGGCCGGGGACCACATCGGACTCGGACAACATCCGGCCAATCCGGCGGAACTCATCTATGTTGGCCCCATGACTTGAATCTGACCCAGGAGGGATAATGATGCAAAAAATCTTAACATCACTTGGCATGATTACCGTACTTGGCGTTTGCTTTTCCCCGCTGCTAGCTAATTGGATATGGGACGATCCCTTTATCATTATAGGTTCTTCTTGGTTTGTACCAGCCATCTTTTCCGGTATTGCCCTGTTGATTCTTCCTCCCATATTGAGTAACGTCTTTGGTGTCGGTACCGTCAAGAAGGGGCAGTCAGCAGTGGGACTCATCACGAATATCCAGCAAACCGGAACGATGATTAACAATAAACCGGAAGTCAAGCTGGAGCTGATGGTAACAAGACAGGGCCACGACAAATACCCGGCCAAGCTGCGGATGATTGTTCCTGTCATGAATTTACCGCAATTTCAGCCTGGATTCATTATTCCCTTACTGGTCTCGGAGAAAAATCCCTACAAGATCGGTTTTGATGCCAAAGGTCATATGAATCAAAATGATCTTCAATCGCTTTTTAATGAACAGCTCGTTAAACAAGGTTTGAGTCCGGAACTAGCGGATATTGCGCAAACCGGGGATAAAGGTCTAGCTAAAGTAATGGATGTAGTACCACTGGGTATGGCCGCATCCGGAAAAGTTCAACTGCAGCTTACTCTCGCCGTTACCAAACTAAACGGGGAAACATTCAAGGTGACGGTACAAAAAGATCTGCTTGTCGAGAATCTTGCCCGGGTGCAGCAAGGTCAAATCATCAATGTCATCTATTCCCCGAAGGACCCTGCGAAGCTGACGATTGTGCTGCCGGTCACGGAGCAGGAAATCCGGCAGACGTTCGGTACATAAACATGGAAAAGCGTTAGCCTCCGGGTTGTAGCCGGACCTCTTCATTTTTAACTTTATTTATGGCTAAATGAAAAACTAATCAAAAACAATAATGATAAAATTCGGTAAAACCCAATCGACATGCAAATAGAAACAACCTTTCATTTATGGTACTATACACTAAAAATTTTTAAATGAGAAAGAAGTGAGGAAACTGAATTACGGAAAAACGATGGTTGAATTTTTTTCAAGCGTGGAAGAACTTAAACAGCTTCACAAAATAATTAATGATTACAACTTACCTATTAAAAGTGAAGATACCTTTGAAAAACAAGTGGTGGGGGTTAGTGAATATTTAAATGAACCTACTTTTATCGAAGCTCGGAATAAAAAACGATCTTTAAACATTATCTCGGGTGTTATTGCATTACCAATCGTTGTCTTTATTGTTTATATGATATTAGGAAAGTTAAAAGTAATAGATCGAGGGGATATCTTTAAAAATGTACTTGATTGGTTTTTAGCTTATCCATGGGCGTTTATTCTGTACGCTTTTGTATTTGCTTCAATTGTAATTGCACATAAATTAATAGAAAAGAAAATGTATTATAAAATATATCCTAATTTAAAGTTTAAATTATTGGACCAATTAAACTAAAATATTGAAAAGCAGTTTTTAACTAACTTTCTCTCCAAATCAATTGAAAAAATACCTTTAAGGAGATAGGAAAGGGTGAGCGCTCTTTCCTATCTCTTATAGTTCCAGTGCTTCCTTTTACAAACTCACCTTTTAGTGAAATATCTTTTAAGTCTGATTCCCACTTAAACCATTCATTTATATTTGCGTATAATGACCAAATTTTGTCTTACGTAGTATTAACTCCTAGTTCAAAAGTAAATTTTAAACTAATTCCTTCTTTCTATAATAAATATCAACAATAATTTCTAATTTCTTCACCTGAAAAACATTGTTATATAGAATCTTTGTCATCGACCAAGTAGCCCACAACTTTTCTTGAACAGCTTCTTTTACTTTTGGCGTACATACTTGGCACCACAGTTGGATTTATTTTGGTGGTAACATACTTGCGCTTCGTCAGCCGTACTACTGGCGTGGCGTTTTATTTCTCTGGAAATCGTAAAAGGTTGACGATTTAAGAGTTTCGCTATTTTACGAATCGGATAATCAAGTTCCAGGTATGTTTCTATTTTTACACGTTCTGATATGGTAAGATGGGTATAGCTCATAATGTTTCCTCCGTTTGAATGTTGGTGTGGTAACTACTTTCTACACGAGGTCGTTATGGGCTTCCTTTATATTGATTTCTGGGTGTTGCACTTAATATTACAATCCGTCATTTTAAAAAAAGTCACTCATTATATTTCAAATGAGTGACCATGCCCCTTATAATTTCGGAATTTATGGTAGAAGTGTTAAATGGCAATTTCTTTTAAGATGAGTGAAATATAACTGTCTACGGTATTTATTAAATATAAATTTCAGAATTTTCCATAAATTTAACAGATATTTTAACAAGATCAACAACTAAAATCCATTAATACTTTGGGTTAATGTAAATATCTACAGCCTAGATAATTACTTCCCATCAAGTTGCCCTTTTGCTCGCTCAATCATCTTGCGCTTTTGAATTTTTTCGTGTGTTAGTTGTAAAGATTGTTTTAGCGTCTGTGTCCTCTTAGCTTGTTGAAGTGCAATCATCACTGCTGGAATTAAGCTAGCTTCAGAAACGGGTTTAACTAGATACCCCATAATATTATCTTGCTTAGACTTTTCTACAAATTCTTTTTGACTGTATGCAGTAATCAATAACACTGGTATATCTAGCTGTCGACCAATAACCTCGCTTGCTTTTAAACCATTAATTTTTGGCATTTCAATATCCATTAACACAAGATCTGGCTTTAACTTAAAAGCGAGTTCAATCGCTCGATCCCCATCTCCTGCTTCCCCGACTACCTCATAGCCGTTAGTCCGAAGCATCATTTTTAAGTCCAGTCTAATAATTGGCTCGTCTTCAGCAATCAGAATCCGTTTTTTCATAAAACATCACAACCTTTCTGGACCCATTGAAAAGTAACTTTACGCCGCATTCATCTCACTACCTATAGTGGTGGGAGATTTCAGCTGAAAGAAGTTAAATTTCTTTGTTGAGCAAAAGTAACTCCTGAACACTTTGCATGAAGCATTTGTTCAATTAAATCAGATAGATAGGCACCAGCTTCAACTGAAGTCAATCCATCTTTATGGATATTTGAAATGACCGTCCGATCAGCTTCAACTGTTTTTTCAGTAGGCCTATAAATCATGTATGTGCTCAAGCTTTCATCTGTATTTAGACCTGGCCTTTCACCAATCAATGAAATGACAAGGTCACAATTAACAATAGCAGCTACTTCGTCTTGCACCCATACACGCCCTCGCTTAATAAAAAACGGCTTTGCGACACTTATATTTTTTAATTTTAGGCCTTGTATTAAAGCCGGCAGTAAATCAACTACATTTGCTTCTACCGCAGAGGAGCTCAATCCATCACAAACAATAATTTGAACCTCTTTGCCTTTATCGCCGTTCTTTTCAAGATACTTAATAGATTCATCCGATAACTTTCGACCGGCATCTAAATCCATTAAGTAAGTTTTCATATCACAGGCTTTTGTTTCTAGCTTGTGTAAATCCATTTGTTGAAGAAAATCATCACTTACATCTCTTAATACAGCATCCTGTGCAGCTGCATGATCAATTAAAAATTGTAAATAGCTTGTCGTCAACATACGCGTCCCAGTTCGACCAATACCAATACGCGCAGGTGTAATACTTTGCGCCCGCTCAATAGATGCAGCGTTATGCGGCTCCTCTACCCCTTCTATACGTTCTTCCGGAAAATATATAATTTCTTCTTTATTTTGATTGGTTTCAGTTTTTGGCGAATTCATGTTTTTCTTTACTTCTTCCACTACTCTTTGAACAATTTCTTGAATATCCATTTTGCTCCTCCCTTCTCAATCAAAAATTGATAAATCTCCCGCTCGTTTCGTCAACTTTCCATTTTCCATTAGGCCCATTTTCTCCAACCACTTTTCAAATTCCCGAAGTGGTCGTAAGCCCAGAATCTCACGCAAACTAGCATCATCGTGATAGCTTGTATCTTGATAATTCAGCATGACATCATCTCCACCTGGTACTCCCATGTAAAAATTAGCTCCTGCTACTGCCGTTATGATACCGGCAACTTCCTGATCATTTTGATCGGCATCCATATGATTTGTATAAGTGGGAGCAATACCCATTGGTAAACCATGTAATTTCCCCATAAATCCATCTTCAAGATCCGCTCTTATTAATTGGCGGCCATCATAAAGTGTCTCCGGTCCAATAAAACCAGAAACAGTATTCACCATGAAAGGTTTCCAGTGACGTGCAAAACCGTAGCTTCTCGATTCAAGGGTTTGCATATCTACCCCAAAATCAGCATTTAAAGATACCTCCGAACCTTGTCCTGTTTCAAAATACATAAAGTTTGGACCTGCAGATGTACCATATCGAGCCATCATTTCATAGCCCTCATCAATAATTTTTTTAGATATACCGAATGCTTCATTCCCTTTTTGTGTACCTGCTAAACTTTGAAACATAAGAGCGATAGGTGCCCCTTGCTTTAAAGCTTCCATTTGTGTTGTTATATGGGCCAAAACACAATTTTGTGTTGGAATTTGCCATTTCTCAATAAATTCATGTGAAAGTGTCAATAGTTTTTTGACGGATTCAACCGTATCCACATTCGGATTTATTCCGATTACGGCATCACCTGCTCCGTAGGACAACCCTTCCTTGATTGAATACAAAATTCCTTCTGGAACATCATTTGGATGATTGGGCTGACAACGAAATGCTAAGCGACCAGGCTCTCCAATTGTAGTATTACAATGTGCTTGATATTTCATTTTCTGTGAAGCAAGAACAAGATCAATGCTTGACATCAGCTTGGCAACAGCTGAAATCATTTCACTCGTTAGTCCCCTAGAAAGTTTCAATAATTGATCTCTACCTGTATCAGATGACAGAATATAATTTCTCAGTTCACCGACAGTCCAACTTTGAATATCCTTGTAAATCGTGTCGCTTATATCATCATAAATCAAACGTGTTACTTCATCGATCTCATACGGAATAACCGGATTCTCATAAATTTCTTTCAGCTGCATCTCACTAAGTACTACTTTAGCTGCCATGCGCTCAAGTGATGATACCGCTGCTACACGCGCCATCACATCGCCAGATTTTGCTTCACTTGCTTTTGCAAGTACCTCCCTTACCGACGAAAACGTATAATGAGTTCCTTTTACCACACAGGACAATTTCATCATTTAACACCCCTTTTTATATGCTAAAGATTGCAATCAAACGAAAAAAAAGCGCTTTCACATATCCCTGAAGAAATTTTCTTCGGGCGTGAAAGGCGCCTTTGCCTCAGTTATTATTTTAATTCATTCTACACTACTAGCAAATATTTTGTAAATAGTTCGAAAACAATAACAACATCAATTAAAAATGATATTTATTTTAAAATATACAATTCCTCAAGATTTAAAAAACTTGTAACTGTTTAACTAAAGCTTTAATTAGGAGACCTAGTGTCATTTAGTATTAACTACGGTAGATACTATCGGAAAGGTTATTGAAACTTTTGTCCCTTCCTCAGAAATAGGGAATGAAAAAACTCCTTGTAGCTTCTCTTCAACTAACATTTCTACAAGCTGTATTCCTAAAGATGATATATCACCTAAAGAAAAAGAATCACCAATTCCACATCCATCATCCGTTACTGTAATCGTAACCATTTGCTTTCGTTGCCTCAAATTTATAGCAATTTTCCCGTAATTTCGTGAAGGAAAGGCATGCTTAATGCTATTTTGAACTAACTCATTAACAATCAGTGCTACGGCTGTTGCTTGATCTGAAGGACAGCATACAGATTCCCCTTCTACAGACACAGTAATATGTTGACCTGGAATAATGGACGAGGAAATTAATAAAGTAGAAATTTGTTGTATTAAAAGTTTAATATCTGCTTCATCAATTCCACGCTGAGCCAAATAATCATGCACTAAAGCCATACTAGATATACGAGATATACTATCGTGGAATACCTCAGTTACTTCTACCGAGTGAGAACGTTGCATTTGTAACCGTAGCAAACTGGTAATTACCTGTAAATTATTTTTAACGCGATGATGAATTTCCTGAACGACAAAGGATTGAAATACACGTTGCTTGTCTTCACTATTAGCCGCTTTCATAAACTGCTCTATATTTTTTTCATTCTGCGCTACCTGTGAGATATCTCTTTCTTTAATTAATACCGCAATGGTCTCCCCATACAGGTCTTTTATAGGAACAATATCTTGTTGCATGATTCCGCGCTCTTCGGTAATGCCTCTTGATCCAAAAAGTGGTTTCCCAGTTTTTAAACTAAATAAAACACCCGGCTCCATCTCTTCATATGCAATTTGCCCTAACATACTATTTTTATACAAAGATACTATAGTAGTAGGCTTTGCCTCAGCTACAATTAAAGAGGCGTTATCTTCTTCCAAAAGACAATCTATAAAAATATCTGCTTGGGAAAGATCAGCTATTATTTGAAGGTTTTCAGCCATACCTAAAATAATTTCACACTGTTCATTTGATAAACTTGTAAACCGTTCTAAATCTAAAATTCCCATCATGATATCGCTCCCCTTTCTCCAGTTTTCCAAACACTATAGCAAAATTAAAAAGTGTGTTCAATGTGACACAACAAAGTTATCGAATTTTCAAAATAAAACATTTACTACTATGTGGCGCTTTAAGTTTCTGAAAATCCACTTTTTGTTATTGTAGTTAATAATACGAAACGGATTAAGGCAAAATTAAAAACGAGTCCGGTGCAATACCGAACTCGTTTTACCCAAGCTGCCTAATGAAATAACCGTGTCTAACTTTTAGGGGTCACTTCATCCTTAGATAACAGTTTTTTTTGAACAGCCTCTTTACCTCTGGGCTGCACTTTCACACTTAATAGGACAATTCGTCATCATTATACTTCGAACATATTCGTTTTTTCTTGTAAGTCTTCCGCCATTTTAGAAAGTGCAGAAGTAGATGCTGTAATTTCTTGCATGGAGGCTAACTGTTCTTCTGTAGCCGCTGAAATATTTTGTGTTCCTTCTGCAGAACTTTGGGCAATTCCATTGATTTGTTCCATAGATTTGGTCATTTGATTAACTCCTGTAACCATCTGTTGTACTGATGAAGACACCCCTTGAATTTGAACAGATACCTCATTGATGGCATGTTGAATTTTTTTAAAGGATTCACCTGCGATGTTTACATTGTTAATACCTGTTTCCACTTCATTCGTTGTGAATTGCATAGAATCTACCGCTCTATTCGTTTCAGTTTGAATTCCTGTAATTAACTCAGAGATTCTCTGTGCCGATACAGAAGATTCTTCGGCCAATTTTCGCACTTCTTCCGAAACGACCGCAAAGCCTTTTCCGTGTTCTCCTGCTCTTGCCGCTTCAATCGCTGCATTTAGTGCCAGTAGATTGGTTTGTGCTGCAATGCCTGTAATAACTTCAACGATTTGTCCAATCTCTGCCGAACGCTCACCTAAACCACTAATTACATTACTTAGACTACCAATAGAAGTTTGAATGGAGTTCATTTGTTGAACAGCGGTTTTAATAATATCATTTCCATCCACTGAAAGTTGTTCTGCTTGGATAGTAGCCTCTGAAACGTTAGTAGAATTTCTAGCTATTGTTTGAACATCTTGTACCATATGATTAACAACACCTGATGTTTCTATAATTGTTCTAACTTGATCGTCCGAGCCGCTTGCCACCTCTAACGTAACAGACGCGATATGCTCACTTGCCTCACTCGTTTGTTCCGCACTTGCCGAAAGCTCAACCGAAAATGCTGCCATCTGTTCGGATGATTGTTTCACCTGACCAATTAGATCTCGTAATTGAGCAATCATATGGCTAAATGAAGACGTTAAGACTCCTAGTTCATCCTTTGAATCATAGTCTACACTAAAATTTAGTTCTCCTGCTTCCGCTCGTTGAACAGCAAATTTTAATTTTTCAATTGGAGAAATTATATATTTTCGTACACCTATAAAACCGATTGCAACAAACAGAATTCCTAATACAATTGAAATGATTAGGGAGATCGTGATACCTTTACTTGCCTCAGCTTTACTTTCCATATTCAATGTACTTGCATATTTTTTATTCAATTTTGTCAGCTCCAAACCTTTTGACATAATTTCGTCAAATACAGGCTTAGCACTTGAATTAAAGAGATTTATTGCTTCCTCATTCTTATTGGCAAGACTTAGTTGAAAGACTTTCTCCATACTTTCTTTAAAGTTTGGAAATTGCTGAACCAATTCATTTATTATTTTGTCCTCATCCGATTTTAAATTGGCTTCTTTAAGTATTTGAAGATTCTTTTCATTCTCTTCAAAAGCATGCATTACTTCATTATTAATTTGTTTAATAGTTGATTCATCTGTAAAAAGGAAAGAACGATACATATTTGATATAATGACCCGATTATTAAGCCTATAATCAGTCAAAACTATACTTGGTTCTAGACGGTTTTTAAAAATATTCTCTGTATTATTCTCCAAAGATTTCATTGTGATATATCCATTCACTTGAATAATACCAACTGTTAAAATGGCTATAAACATTAATAGGACTAACTTTTTAAATATAGATAGATTGCGTAGCATGGTTAATACGCTCCTTTTTAAATTCAATTTTTAGTGCACATTTTAATGAAAGACAATGAATCGTACATTATCAAAGGTGCGAGCCTCCATGTTTATTTACAACATGGAGCTAACCTGCTTGTCTTGTTTAATCCTATGTTTTCATTATATTGACTTTTCTCTTCGTTTTTCTGATAACCTACTTAAAAATAATAATGAATTCCCCTGCTTTTAGCCCCTCCCAATAACATTAGAAAATTTATTTTTCATACTATTCACAATATATTACGACATATTTCGATATTTTTGAACAAAAAATCGACAAAAAAATACAATTGAGTAAATCAACCTAAATTACTACATTTTTTTTAATGAGTAGTTCTTCAGAAACAGTTTCTAAAATTTTTCTAAAGAAAGAGGGATGTCCCAAAAGTCATTTGCAGACTTTTAGGGCATCCCCAGCGTAGTTACATTCTTTTTATTACTCTCTTAGAAATTTTAACGAAAACTATACTTTGCTAACATTTCTCTCCAAGGAGCCATTCGGGCTTCTTCAAAACCCACACTAGTATACCTTGCTCATTGTTTGGCTGATATCCAAGCCATATGACATCAGTGCAATCATCTCTACTCTGGATGTCTTGAACAATCAACTTCATTGTTCTCTTGCCATAGCCACACCCTTGATATCGCTCATCAATTATAAACCTGTATTTCCAATAGCTTCTACCATCTGAATAAATCCTGTATATTGGCCTAGATACTAATTTTCCACACTAATGTCCTACCCCTTGTCTTGGGCATTAATTAACCTTGATGATAAATGAACAAAATAAAGAGCGTGTTTTAAATCGATAACCGATTAAAACACGCTCTTTATAAAAAAGCTTAATCTATTTTAATTACTACATGCTTAGAAGTTAATTGCGCCAGCAAAGAAAATCATAATTCTTCTAACATCAGACAGCCTGCCGTAATTCTTCTTCCTCTTGCATAACCTGCAGATTCGTGTTTTTTTCTCTGCGCTGACATATGTTATTCCAAATAAGAGCTGAAATAACAAGTAGAGTCCCTGCTATATCAAAGATTGTGATTTTATATCCTTGTACCATCATAATGACCAATGTAGTAATTGGAACGAAATTAATGAATAAAATTCCATTAATGGATGATAGGATTTTCACACCATAATTCCAAGTAAGCAATGCTACAATACCTGGCAGTGTCATCATAAACAATAAATCATATTTAATAACAAAAATCGTTTCCATACTTGGGACTGAAACATACCCTTGCATCGTGATGATCATTGTGATGATACCTGTTACAGCTGTGCCAAATACACATGTTAATGTAGAATAGCGGAGAGTTGACCAATCATTAAATGTTTGACCGCCCATTGTATAAATAACCCAACCTACAACTCCAATTAAAATGAATGCTAGCGGAACTAGATTATGTTTCAGTGTAAGAAAGAAACTCATATCGCCTTTTGTAATAACAAAAATAGCTCCAATAAAAGCAATGATCATGCTGCTAATCATATACTTCTTCGGTTTCACTTGTTTATATCCCCATAGAATAGCAATCGAAATCATCGGCATGAGTGCTTCCATAATCGATGCCACCATAACGCCAGATTTCCCCATTAACATCTGACCTAAGAAAACAAGCACGTTGTAAACAGTAAATGCCATAATCCCAAAAAAGACGAGTAGCTTACCTTTCCCCTCTAAGCGAAACGCTTTTTTTCCTTCTTTCATCCATAATAAAATGACTAATACAATCGATACTGCCCCATATCGAATAATTGAAAAATAGAATGGATTTATATATTCAAGTGCATGATCTGCAACTGGAAACATGGCTCCCCACGACATACTTGCAATTAAACATGCTAGCATGCCTATTATTATTTTACTTTTTCTCACTGTTTTTTTCCTCGTTTCTATACAACTTCTATGAAATTCACAATGAGAATTATAAAAAAGAAAATACATCACGTAAAATGATTGAAAGTGATATTAACTATCATTTATAATGATAGTTTTTAAGGGGGTATACTCAATGGAACTACGAGATTTACAGATTTTCAAAAGCGTTGCAAATTACGGGAGCGTCAGCCATGCTGCAAAAGAATTAAATTATGTACAATCCAATGTAACTGCACGTATTAAGCTATTAGAAAAAGAACTCCAAACGCCGCTTTTTTATCGCCATAAAAAAGGGATGACATTAAATCCAGAAGGGCGAAAAATGCTTGTTTACGTGAATAAAATATTGCTGGATGTCGAAGAAATGAAACAGGTCTTTTTAGATAGTGATACACCGACTGGTACTTTAAAAATCGGTACAGTCGAAACAGTGAGTATATTACCAACTATTCTAGCGTCTTACTATAAGGGCTATCCGAATGTAGACTTAACATTACAAGCTGGTTTAACTGAGGAACTTATTAAAGAAGTAGCGGATCATCAATTAGATGGGGCCTTTATAACTGGACCGATTAAACATCCAGTTTTAGAACAATATGATGTATTTACCGAAAACCTCGTTCTCCTATCACAAAACAAATTATTTCGTATCGAGGAATTTACGTCTACACCAATCCTTGTTTCTAATCAAGGTTGCGGATATCGTTCCAAGCTAGAACTCTGGCTCAAAGATGAAGGTTTACTGCCAAAAAGAATCATGGAATTTAATATATTAGAGACAATTTTGAACAGTGTTGCCATTGGTCTTGGCGTTACACTTGTACCACAATCGGCTGCAGAACATCTTTCTACAACAGGCAAGGTTTATTGTCATCCAATTCCTAAAAAATACGGTACGATTTCAACCGTCTTTATTCGACGAAAAGATGCATATATGACAAATTCGATGGAATGTTTTTTAAAAACAATTGCTGAGCATCAGCATACATAGGATTTTTTAGCCCGAAGAAAGCGCCAACTCGAAGTGACTTTGTTATTGTATCTAAAGGCTAAACGCTTGGTTTTAGTCCCAAGCGTCCTGTTTCCTATCCATCATATATTCATAAACGAATGCAGGCAAAAATTAAAAGACCTACGCTGGTACAATACCAAACTCAGGTCTTTTAATGTAGTTAAAGTCAAATCAATTGAGTGTCTTATGACTGTAAATTTTATTGATCTTAGCAAATGCTATTTTGCATTTTTGTCAGGCTGATGAATTCCGAATATATTGCCTTCAGTATCAATATAGTATCCCTGCCACGCCATTCCAGGAAGAGCATATTTCGGCATTGCCACTGTGCCACCATTCTCAAAAATTTTAGCCTCTGTTACATCGTAATTTTCCACACCCATTGTACAAGCAAATCCGTTTAAGGCCTGGTTCGGTTCCGGAGAAGGACCTTGACGTTGCATTAAAGCACCATCGATTCCATGCTCGTCTTCATTGCCAGTCACTGCTCCAAAGTAAGGCATTCCTGCATAATCACTCCAATCTTGAAATGACCATCCGAATACCTCTCCATAAAATTTCTTTGCACGTTCCATGTCACTTACATGAATTTCAAAATGAACTAATCTTCCCATGATATCCTCCTAAATACTAAAGAATTAAATTACTCACTGTGTTTGAGTACAATTACTATATATTATTATTACAAGGAATGGAAATAAAAAAGTAGAGAAATTATATGCAAAAATCGAGAATAAACATTCTAATGCTTGTTCCCGATTTTGGTTCTATTGCATTTAAGTTAGTTAATTTATAGTGTTTAAATGATCTTTTAAATACTGAATAAATGGATGCTCTTCTATATCTGATTTGCGTGTACAAATAAATAAACTTTGCTGAATATCTGCATGTTCTACATATACCCGAGCTAGTTTCCCATTTGCTATACTTTCCGTCACACTGTAGGACGGTGCTAAAGTCATACCGTACCCTGCTTCTACTACTTTAATCGATTCATGTAAGCCTTGCATTTGAAGTCCTAATTTAGGTAATGGACCGTTAAACGTGTAAAAAACCGACTCCAATAAATCAAGTGTCGAGCTTCCTCGTTCCCGATAAATAAAGTCCTCCTTCGATAATTCATAAATGGAGACAGTTTGATTTGCTAAAGAATGTGATGGGTGAACAACAAACCAAAACGGGATATCTACTATTTTTTCAAACTGTAAATCAGGATGACCAATTTTATTTTGTACGACAAAACCAAAATCTACTTCATAATTAAGAACTTGCTCTTCCACAGATTTCACATTGCCCAACGACACAAAAAATTCAATGTGAGGATTAGCAAGCTTATACGCTGCTATAATAGACGGGAGTATATAGTTTGTCGGTATATAGGACGAAGATATATGTATTTTTTCTTCTTTCGCTAAAAATTTACCGAGCTTTTCATCAATTTGTGCTTCTAAATAAAATAAACGCATTCCCTGCTCATACAAAAACTTCCCCTCAGGAGTTAATTGAATGCCACGTCCTTTCCCTTCAATCAATTTTGTTCCTATTTCGCTCTCTAATTTCCGAATTTGAATAGTGACAGCTGGTTGGCTAAGAAGCATTTTATTCGCTGCTGCGGTAATTCCTCCAAGCTTTGCTACATTCGTAAAAATCCTTAATCCATGCAAATTCATTTTATTCACTCCTCCCTATCCATAAATTAAATTTATGAATAAGCAATTTATATATATTTGTTTTATATATAGTTTAGCAGTAATTTAAGTGTAGAGGTGATTTGATGGAAATTTTACTACATGAATGGTTATCAGTAAATGGATTTATTTTATTTACAATCGGCTTACTCGCAGCAGTCATTGGTGTTCTTTTCGGCGCTGCAGGCTTTATCTTGTTGCCTGCAATGTTACTTATTGGCATTCCGATACATACAACTGTAGCAGTTAATAAATTTGCGACAGGAATTTCAGCTCTATCAAATGTCGTATCGTTTGTAATTAAAGGACATTTATCTTTAAAAAAATTCACATCTTTAATTATGATATCTAGTTTAGGAGGTGTATTGGGCGCATTTTTAGCCACTCGATTATCAGAACAAGTCATGAATGTTGTAGCTTGTGTATTCTTAATTTTCGCATTTTTCATTGTGCTTTGCAGTAATAAATTTATGGTAAAGGATATTAAAGAGGCAGAGGAACAACCAATTAATAAACTTATTCCGTTTGCGATTTCAATATATGATGGTGGTTTTGGACCAGGCTCAGCCCTAATGAATGTAACCTATCATCTTAAAAAGCAATATACCTATATAAAAGCAGTTGAGTTAACAAGAATTATTACGTTTTCAAGTTGTACAGGCGCATTTCTCTTTTACTACTTTACGGGTATTGTTAATTGGGGAATCGCTATTCCTGTTTCAATTGGCTCTATCGTTGGCTCGTTCTTAGGTTTAAAGATAATTCCTTATATCAAAACAAAATGGATTCAAATTTCATTACCCATCATTTTTTTCTTGCTAATTGTTCAGGTCGTAACGGATTTATTGATATAACACACTAATTGGCTAATATACTTTCTTTGGCTGGTACATCTGATGGTGTGTAAATTTATCTTACAAGTAAAGACACAAAGTTATTTTGGTTGTTACATCAAAAAAGGTTGGGCAGTTAGTTATGATGAAAGAAAATAACTGTCTGGCCTGAACGATTTTTACATAAAAATATTTCTGTACCACGTTGCGGGTCTATATTAGACATGTAAGTACTACACTAGTTGCTAAGAAAGTGTTCTAATTGCAAAAAAGAAGTCTAAAAAACTAAAATAAAAAAGCTGATTTGGGAAATGAAATATTCCCCAAATCTACTTTTCTATTATAGTAATATATATTGAAAACAGGCTATATTTTCAACTCTTTTATCCCTGCTTTTAATGTATCTGCATCTACTTTTAATGTTCCCCAGCTATCTTTAGCTGATTTCAAGTTAGGTAGTAAAAATTTGAATTTATTTTGTTCCGCTTTTTCAGATGCATTCTCGATGTGTCTCAGAACGCCTGAATATTGAGAGTCTAAATCATTCCATTGTGTAGACATAAAAGTAAGTGCGTTAATAGCATCATCTAGTGCATTGTACATCTCACTAATATTACTATGTGCAATTCCAACTACACGATTTAATGTTGTTTTATAATCAACTGTCTGATTTAATTGTGCTAATAACGGTTCTAATTGACCTAATTGATCTCTTGCTACCCCTAACATAATACCACCAGCAATCCACGTCGGAATAGAGGGCACAGATACTGTTATTATTCCATCAGACTCTAATTTTTTATAGTAGTTTACTGATTCTAAAACTTCTTTTAGTCGCTTTTGATCATCCTCAACTGCAACACCTTGGTTTTTTAAAATCGATTGTAAAAGATCTTTGTTACTGCCAAATGCTCTAACATCTTGTCCAATAGCGTCTCGTAATTTAGTTAATTCTACTATTAATTGTTGTGCATACTTTTGATTTTGTTGAATTTCTTCTCGTAAATCTGTAATCCCTTCTATTAACGTCTCTCCATCTCCTGTATTAATGGCCTCTACAATTATGTCATAATAATTTTCGAATTTTGTATCGTATTCAATAATACCTGTCAATGTATCTATCAGCTGTTTTTTTACTTTTGTATCCCATGTAAGGGCATGTGCTCTAGCATCCTTTTGATCCTGTACTATTTTACCAGGCAAATCTGGATAGCCATTAATCTTAATTCCTTCAAAATTGACATCTGGATTCTTAATTAACATATAAGAATAGGCATTCATAGATTTTGCAAAAAGCCCCGCCTTTTGCAAGGTTTCCTTCATCTTCACTTCGTTTGCTGAAAGAGACGTCTCACTATTGTTAGTTTGCTCAATTTTACTTGTCTCAGCAAATGTTGCTACTGGAGATACTACAGCTGTAGTTGTCAAAGTTAAAAACGTCGATACAGCGAGTACTTTGTAAAGAGATGTTTTATTCATTTTAAATTCCTCCTACTGTATTTCAGTTCTTTTCTTCTTGTTTAAAGGCAATGTCTTTTGCAATAAATTCTGCATCTTGATGAATATCATTCCAACTTTGTTTAGCAGCTTTTAAATCATCAGGTATTAAAGAGAGCTTATGTTCTTGCATTTGATCGATATTATCATATAAATCTTTATAATTTGCTCCCATTGTATTCCATTGTTGCTGAATATTCGTCAGAGACATTATTGCTTGATCCACTGTTTGATACAGATATGTCAAAGTGTCTTTAGCGTTAGTAAGAGCAATAACAGCTTGGTTAGCAAAATCAGCTTTCATCGTTAAGTCTCCGATTTTATTCGAAATTTCGTTATAGGAGTTCATATGATTAGAAGCCGTAACACCAGCTGCTGTTCCTAAACCAATACCAGCTGAACCGAGAACTGCAAGGCCGCCTACAACAGCCGGTGTCGCAGTTCCGCCAGTCACAACAATGACTACTCCTCCTGCAATAGTTCCAATAACTAAAACAGCTGCTCCCAAGCCTCCACCAATCGACCATGCTAATACATTGTCAAAATGGGCTTTCTGAGTGGAACGTAGATTCTCAATTTCAGCTTGAAGTTGTGGAATCAATGCCTGTTTTCCCGCTAATATTGCCGTTAATCCACCTTTCCCATCTGGACCGCCTATATTATTTTTAAAATCTATAGTATTTGTATACAGTTTTGTTTTGAAGGCATCTAACATTTTAATTACTTCTGTAACTTCTTTTGAATTTGTATTAATTGTACTGATTAAATCACCTATACCTTCTTTTAAGCCTTCCTTATCTTTCTTTTGTACAGTGTCTATTAATGTGTCGTAATAGTTATTAAATTGTTCATCATAATTGACAATATTACGTGCTGTCTTTTGAATTTTTGGCTTCGCCGTATCTAACCAATAATTCGCATGGATTCGAGATAGGTCCTGATTAAGGTGAATATTTTTGATTAATTCTCCCCCTTCTGAACCTAAATCAATATTGGATAGATTTACATTCGGCTGTTTAATCATTGTTTTTGCGTACAAATCCATTACAAGAATATGTGATCCTGTTTCAGCTAACGCTTTTTTCAGCCCTTCAGGTCCTAATGTATAATAATTTCCTATTTTTTGTTCCTGAGTGATTTGTTCTTGTGCAAGTGCGTGAATAGTACCACTGTTAGCTCCGGTTATAACCGCTGCCAAAGTAGCCACGGTTAACACTTTAAAAGGGAATTTCTTCATATTAATTTCCTCCCAAACTTCGATAGATTTTTATAATTTTAAATTTCAGGATATTAAAATTTATCAGCTTGTTCCTCTAGTTGACTTATTATATTTTTTAATCGTCTTAATGTATCTTTCTGAGTTGTATTGTCAGTAGTATCAGCATTAGTACTTAATTTTGTGACACTATTTTTTATTAAGTTCAAATCTTCTTTATAGCGTTTCAATAGGTCAAGTTCTACATCTACTTGGCTAGCGAATGTATGCAAATCATGTTGCATAAGAAGTAGCATTGATTTTTGTAAATCTGCTATCGTTAGTTTCGTTGTTAAATCATATAATTTTTGATTTTGTTGCTCCAAATCATCTAAATATGCTCGTTGTTCTGCCTTTAAATTATTTACTTCAGCGAAGGTACTATAAGTTTTTTTGATTTTTTCTGGGTCAATTGCTTTCATAAGGTCATACTCTTTCGCTTTTGTAGCTGCAGCTGCAGCAATTTCACCTTTTTTATTTTTCTCAATTGCTTCACGAGCTTCTTTTTTAGCAGCTTCAATCTCTAAAGCAGATTTACCCTTTTCTTTTGCTTCTTGCTCTGCTTTTTCCTCTGCTTCTAAAATAGATTTATTAATTTCTTTTCCTTTGTTATACGCCGCCGCCGCTGTTTGAGCAGCAGGGTCGATAACATCTTTTGCAAGACTATAAATCTCTTGGAATATTTTAAGTCCTTGTACATTTAAAGCTCCCGGAAGGAATGCAATTTGCTGTAAATCATTTTGAATTAATTTTTTAGTATCTAGTAATTCGTCTTTTAGCTTGTCTATCTTCCCTGTTCCCTCTAAACTTAGTACTCCCTGAGCTTTTGTCACATCCGTATCGAGATCTTTAAGTTTTTTTTCAAGCTGTAATTTAAGGTCTGTTAATTCATTAATCTGAAGTTGCACATTTTCTTGATTCGTCATAGTCATTTCTTGAAGGACTTCTAATCTATCCAAAAAACCTTCTTTATCGTCCTTATTATCTACATATCCTTTTAATGTTGGATAATAGTTATTAAATTTAGTGGCAAACCCTTTACTTTTTGAATTTATTAGCATTAATTTTGGATAATGTTCCGATGACCATTCTTTCATATCCTGTTTTATTAGAAATTGCTCTGTGTTTAAAGCTGGTATTTCCTCTAGCTGTACATTAGGGCTTAATAAAGCCTGATCTATATACATTTGAGTCAATTTAGACTGTGCACCTAATTTTCTTAAAGATGAGGAAATAGCTATGTTCTCTTCTTGAATTTCCGCTTGAGCTATAGGTGTTGTAAAAGTATGTATAGGAATAGCCCCCGTAGTAAAAATAGACGTCATCATTAATCCTGTAATAATTTTCTTTTTCATTTTGTTTACCTCCTTAGATGATATTTTTCAAAATCATTTATGTAATTACTTCTTAAGTCCCCTTAATATACTTATAGTTACAGGAAAGATTCTTGCCAAAATAATTCACAATTCCCCTGTAATGTAAATTTTAGGTATAGTCACAATTTTTAGCAAATCGCAGTAAAAATAATCTATTTTACATGTAAAATAGTTAATTTTCGCTGTAATTTTGATTTTAAAGTAGATTAATATGAACAAAATTAACTTGAAAGTGCCATAATATGGTGAAAATAAGCGGATTGAAGTTACAATATTGACATACTTTTGCCAATGAAATAGAAAATAAATCTTCTATATTTAGACATATTGGTCATGTTAGAAAGGGCGTTTTTTATTGTGAAAAAAGGCAAAACGAATACTTTCGTTGGAATATTTTATTAACGGAAAGCTTTCCATTCCTTGAAAACTAAAAAACCAATTGCCGATTAAAGATTGGCAATTGGTTCTCAGAGTAGATTTCTTGATTTGTTTAGAAAAAACTGATTAGCCCCAACTTCAAAAAGTGTAGATTAAGACTCTACTTTCATCCAGCGCGCATTTCTCCCTTTTGAAATAAGTTTGATTTCACCTAATAGTTGCAAATCAGTTAAAGCTTTACTAATAGTACTTTCAGCTATATCTGGATAAATGCTTCGAATACATTCTTTTGTAAAAGGCTGTTTTTGATTATGAATAAAATTCTGAATTCGCTCTACCTTAGTATGTTTACATATAGAATCCAGTACTCTGCTATGTAGATCTTCATAAGCTTCTAAAATAATAATTAAGAACTCTTTTAACCAGAAGCTAATATTATGCCCATTACAATACCAATTAACCGATGATTTAAATATGGCTTCATAGTATTCTGATTCTCTTTTCTTTATATATTCATCTAAACAAACATATTTTACAAATGTATGTCCGTTTTTTACTAATAGTAATTGCATTAACATAAGTGTTAATCTACCATTACCTTGACTAAAAGGAATTATGCAATAAAAATTCAATATAAAACGAGCTATCAATATAAGTGTAGGCAACTCTTTTTTACGGTTTAATAAATTGTACTGGTTACATAATTGTTCTACTGCCCATGGAATATTTTCAGGTGGAAGAGGACGATAACAAATCGTATGCATCCCTTTTTCGGGAAGTCCAGGGATAGAAAATGGCTTTTGGCGCCATTTTGCTCCATCAGAGGTATTATAATGAATTAATTGGAAATGCAATTCTTGTATAGTATCTGGACTTATAGAAAAAGCACAAGATTTTTTATGTACAAGAGTCAAAGTTTCATAATAACAAAATATCGCATCTTCCGAAATGGATTGGGGGATCATATCATCTATAATAAGTTCTTTTAATCGCTTATTTGAAACTTTTATATCCTCATAAACTGAAACATAGTTTTTTATGTATTGTAGGGGTATAGCTTTTTCAAGGCTAGTGAATATGTCAGGTCTCTGCTCTTTATAAGCGGTCAACATTCCTTTATATTCACTAATTTCACTGACCAAGTTTATTAGTTGTTGCTCACTATTTATGTACGGATTTTCGAAATAATTTCTCATTTTGTTCCTCCTGTTACTATCTCTCAATGCTCTATTACAATATTTTTTTTGTTTTTAGGAATTCCTAATGTTATTCGAATAACATCCGGTTTAATAGAGCTTTAACTTTCTAAAGAAAGAGGATTAATTTATTATTCAAATTTTTGTATAAAGGCGTTGAAATTACTTTTTATTTCAAAAAGTGGATGCATCGTAAATATAGACGTTAGACATTGGACTTATTAAATATCGGAATATTATCTTTTAAATGTACTGATTTTTATTATTTTTTGTGACATTTTTTATATATTTTTTCTTCCCGCTATATAATCATCCATTTTTAACGAAAGCGAGTTATTCCATTATGTTGAATACAAGTTAATAACACGCTTCAACTAAACCTGCTTCGTTCGTTCAATTTACTTCAACAAAAAGAGCGTTAATCCCTTGTTGGATCAACGCTTTAATTTCTAATTAAACTATACCGATTGGATCTGTTTAACCTTTTGAATTATTAGGATTTTCAAGAATAAAACTAAAGAGAACAATGTATGTACTATACTAAATATAATCAGTCCTGATGTGACATCTGGTTCTTTTTTTAAGTTGAATAACGAAGGAACTCCCACGTAAAAAGGTAGTAAAACGTAAATGTAATACATTACTCCAAAGTATAATACTAGTAAGGAAATGATCACACAAAATCTACTGAAACTTGGTTTTGCAAAAGCTACCCTATGTCTTCCTTTTGCTAAATTATAGAATGTTGATCCTAATATAAAGGTTTAAATAATACAAATGAAGATTGTGATACCAAGAATTATCTTAGCGGCAGAATTCACCTTTGGAAAATCCTTACCTAATAAAGGTTTAGGTGCTCCTCCTTCCACTATTCTAAATAAATTAAATCCAGAATGGTATGTTATATCTTGTTTCGAATTTGATAAGAGAACAAGACCAAAGGATTTATCAGAAGAAAGGACCATCGTGGAAGTGAAGCCTGGTAACCCACCCTCCATATACATATTATGAGGATATACATACCAATTGTACCCTACGCCATATCTATTAGCTTTGAATATTTCTGTAATACTATTTGAATGAATCAGATTACCCGTAGGAGTTATTCCTTCGTTGAGTAGACACATCATAAACTTTGCTAAATCTGTGGCATTTGAGGATAACCCAGCCGAACTAGATGTAGCATAGACTAGCTTTTCCTCATAAGGTTTAATTTTATCCCATTGATAGCGATGCCCCCTTGCCGTATTGGAAAGGTGATGATTATCAAATGTAAAATACCCTGTTCTGTTCATTCCAAGAGGCTTAAAAATATTTTCATCCATATATTTTGTAAAAGGGACACCTGAAACTTCCTCAATAATTATTTGCAACAAATCTGTATTCATATTGGTGTATTCAAAAGTTTCACCGGGTTTTGCAACTAACATAACATTACTTAGTTTCTCACTAATTTGATCTATAATCTTCCGGCGATCTATACTTTTAACATCATGAACATTGAGACGACTTGGCAAACCACTCGAATGATTAAGTAAATGTTTAATAGTAATTTGATTTGACATTAAAGCATCTCTTGTCTTAAACCAAGGAAGATAGTCAACAACAGGATCTTCAATACTTAAAAACCCTTTCTCCTGAAGCTGTATAATAGCTAATGTGGTAAACACTTTAGAAAGCGATCCTAAGTTAAAGTTTGTATTTTCGTCAATCTGCTGGGTAACTTCTCGTATATCTAAAATTCCAAAACCTTTAGAATAAATAATCCCATTAGAATCAACTAGCGCAAAGGCCATCCCCGGAATATCATGTGTTTTCATGTTGCTCTCAATTTCAACTTCAATCAGTTTTATTTTCTCATCCCTATCACTTATTGTTGCCGAAACTTTATCTGTAGACATTATTAGTAAAATACAGAGAATGCTATTAATTAACACTATAATCTTTTTAATCATACTTCCCCCTACTCTTTAATATCAAACCACTCTACACCTAGTAATGATTTAACTACTGTACGAAGTATCAAAAGATTTTTTTAGGAATCTTTTTCGATAAAAAAATAAACAATGCTGCGAACTTGGACTATTACTGATGTTGCAACATTGTTTTCTTATTATGAATTGTTTTTTTCGATTCCGTTTAATTTATTATGTTGTTGCTGTTGACGTTGTTGTTTAGAAAGTTCTTTTATTGAAGCAGGTAATAAATATTTATTCACCGCATCAGCAAGCTTTTCTGCTACCTCTCCTTTATTATATATTATTATTACTTTTTCAATTTTCTACTTAAGTCGAAATTTTTCAAAATCATCACCATCTTTTTTCCCCTTCATATTCTATAGAATCAGGTCGAATATTGAGGGGGAAACGCATGGGGATTGAATTGAGGGCTCTCCATTGGATTTACATTGTTTTTATTGTCCTTATCATTGGCTTTATGGTTAAACGTCGCGACACCACCCTCATTTGCGTACTAGGCATATTTATGTTAGCAATCGTTGCTACAGGCGATTTAACTTCGTCCATCAGTGGTATTTTTAACAGCTTTATTTATGCCATCACTGAGCTTTTGTCGACTATTCTCATTATTTCTATTATCGTAGCCATGAGTCGAGTGATGATGGCCTCGGGTATCAATGAAGTCATGATTGCTCCTTTTACGAAAATCATAAAAACACCCGCTTTAGCTTATTGGACGATTGGTCTATTAATGATGTGTATCTCTTGGTTTTTCTGGCCTTCGCCTGCTGTTGCACTTTTAGGGGCAGTTTTGTTACCTGTTGCTCTACGTGCGGGCTTACCAGCACTTGGTGTGGCGATGGCGATGAATTTATTTGGTCACGGAATCGCTCTATCGAGTGATTTTGTTATACAAGGAGCTCCGAAGCTAACGGCTGATGCTGCTGGTATTCCAGTTAGTGAGGTAATGACTGCTAGTATTCCCCTTGCTATTACAATGGGCGTGGTTACTACGGTAGTCGCTTATATTTTATTACGACGTGATATGAAGCGTGGATCAGCGAATTTATATGCTACAAACGACACAAATGAAGGTGTAGAACAAGTAATTACTGAAAATCTGCTAACACTCGGACAAAAACGCTTTTTCGCAGTACTCATTCCAATTGCCTTTGTACTCGATGTCATTGCCATGTCTATCTTAAAATTACAAGGCGGAGATGCAACAGCTTTAATAGGAGGGACATCTGTCTTTATCCTACTATTACTTTGCGTTGTAGCTCACAAAAAACAAGGGCTTGAAAAGACAACAAGCTATTTCATTCAAGGTTTCCAATTCGGATTTAAAGTGTTTGGACCGGTTATTCCAATCGCAGCCTTTTTCTATCTAGGAGATTCCGGATTTACACAAATTATTGGTGACTACTTACCAGCCGCTTCACATGGTATCGTCAATGATCTCGGTGTGGGTCTAGCTGCGGTAGTTCCATTAACAAAAGGAATTGCAGTCGTCACTTTAGCAGTCGTTGGCGCTATTACAGGCTTAGATGGTTCTGGCTTCTCAGGTATTTCCTTAGCAGGTTCCGTCGGTAGTTTGTTTGGCAATGCAATTGGTGGAGGTACCGCAACTTTAACAGCTTTAGGACAAATAACAGCTATTTTTGTAGGAGGCGGTACATTAATTCCCTGGGCATTAATCCCGGCTGCTGCAATATGCAATGTTAGCCCATTCGAACTTGCAAGGCGTAATTTATTGCCAGTGGCGATTGGCCTTGTGATTACAACTATTGTGGCGATGTTTTTAATATAGCATTGTAAAAGTAAGGAACTCCAAAGGATAATATATGGTAAATAGTATAATAAAATAAAACTAGACCTTATATTTAGAGGATTTGAGTTTGATTATATATAATCAAACTTTATAATCAAACTTTTATTGTGGTCTTTTAATAAGGCTGTTTTCGTAAAGATTGTTGCTCTTCAACTAAACCAGCTAATAGTTTATCAAAGTTCAATTTATAATTACATATTTAACTAAATTAGTTTATTATTGATTATATATAATAAATTAAGTAGGTGTGAAAATGGATTTACTGATAGCATTCTTAGTATTTGTGGTAGGTTTTGAGCTTTATGATGCTATAAGAAAAGTGGATAATAATATCTTAGAGCAAGCAGAAGAGATAAAAAAATTAAGCGAAGAATTAGCAAAAGGTACTAATAATTAAAACTTCCTCTTCAACTAACAGGTGCTGTAGTTAAATATTCGATTTTCGAAATATAAAACATAAAAACAGAGTTGATTCCACATATTTTGTAGATTAACTCTGTTTTTATGTTTTAATTGCAACAATCTTTTAGAAAACAGCCTTTAATAAAGATTGATAATTTTCTTATTCCACAATCGGGCCATTTAACGGAATAAGCCTTGGGGTATTCCTAGTAACAGGGGATGGACCTTGTTCCACAAATGTACGGCTTAGCTGAACAAATAGTGCAGAGTTTTCTCGTATTGTGCAATAAATATTAAGTATTCTACTTATAATTGTTTAGTTTATAATGATTTTAAGGAGCTGATTTTTATATTAAATGTTAAAAATACAAGTACATCCGTTTTTGATGTTGGTTTGGAATAAAGTTTGATTAATAGTTTGTTGCAAACGTTGATTTATAATAGAAGAAACCCACGCATTTTGAAAAAAGTTTGATCAAAATGCGTGGGTTTTATTTAAATGCGAAGTTATTTTTATCAAACTATATTATAAATGATCAATCTTTTTTACAAACTACAACTCTTTTTTCTTCCATCATTAGGATATTAATTTATTTAAGAAACAATTTTTATCTCTTTACGAACAAATTCACATGTCCAAAAACCTAAAAATGAATTTAAACTTCTGTATATTGTCCAATCTTTCTGAATTTCTCATAGCGATCTTCAATTAATTGTTCGCCATTTAGAGAATTCAATGCTTTTAGTGTGACGCTTATACATTCTTTTATATAAGATGCTTGCTTCGCAACATTGCGGTGTGCTCCACCAGTTATTTCAGGGATTATTCCATCAATAACGTCGAGCTCTTTTAAGTCAGGTGCTGTTATACGCATTGCTTCTGCAGCTTGCTTCCCTAGGCTACCATCTCGCCATAAGATCGATGCAGCCCCTTCAGGCGAGATAACCGAATACGTTGAGTTCTCTAACATAAAGACGCGATTAGCTACCCCTAATGCAATGGCACCCCCACTTCCGCCTTCCCCAATAACAATACTAATAACTGGTACTGTTAGAATCGCCATTTCAGAGAGAATTCTAGCAATGGCTTCACTTGGGCCGCGTTCCTCGGCTACCTTACCCGGATAGGCTCCTTTTGTATCAATAAAACAAATAATTGGGCGCTTAAATTTCTCAGCTTGCTTCATTAAGCGTAATGCCTTACGATATCCTTCAGGGTGTGGCATACCAAAATTTCGTCGAATATTTTCTTTAGTTGATTTTCCGCGTTGATGTCCAACAATTGTTACGGGCTGTCCTTCAAAGAGAGCAATTCCTCCAAGAATAGCTGCATCATCACCAAACGTACGATCTCCATGTAACTCAATAAAGTTTTCACACATAGCTTCTATATATTGTAAAGTTGTTGGTCGTTCTGGATGTCTAGCAACCTGTACACGATCCCATGGCTTCATATTGGCATAAATAGATTGTTCTAGCTGTGTTAGACGTGTTTCAAGCTTTTCGATTTCGCCTGTCATATCTACATCTGCCTCTGTAGCAATCGTTTTTAATTCATCAATTTTTTCTCGTAATTGTATTACTGGTTCTTCAAAAGCTAAATTTTTAGACATGTTGCACACCGCCTTTTGTATGCATTTTTACAAGCATTACTACTTGATTTCGTAAATCCTTCCGATGGAAAACTGCATCAAGCTGACCATGCTCTAGTAAAAACTCTGACTTTTGGAAATCATTTGGTAATTTTTCTCTTAATGTTTCTTCAATGACACGGCGACCAGCAAAGCCAATCAATGCTTGTGGTTCAGCAATATTAATATCTCCAACAGAGGCAAAGCTTGCTGAAACGCCACCGTATGTAGGATGCGTCATGATCGAAATAAATAATAGTCCTTCTTCACTATGACGTTTTAACGCCACACTCGTTTTTACCATTTGCATTAATGATAGAATACCTTCTTGCATGCGCGCTCCACCACTAGCAGTAAAAATAATAACCGGTACACGTAATTCAATAGCTTTTTCAACGGCACGTGTGATTTTTTCTCCTACAACGGAGCCCATTGAGCCCATACGGAAATGAGAATCCATAATGGCTACAACAATTTCTTCTCCATCAAGAGTACCTAACCCAGTCAGTACAGCTTCGCTTAATCCCGTTTGTTGTTTAGCCACTGAAATTTTTTCTACATAATCAGGGAAATTAAGTGGATTACTTGTTTGTAAATGATCATCCATTGAAACAAATGAACCTTCATCTAAGAAATATGCTACGCGCTCCTGTGCAGTCATTTTGAAATGATGGTCGCATTTTGTACACACTTTATGATTTTTTTCTAATTCCTTTGTTAACTGAATGTGACGGCATTCTGGACATTTTGTCATAAGTCCTTCTGGAAATCCCTTTTCCTGTCCGTCCTCTTTCTTTTTACTAAATAAGCTACGTATTGCCATGTTTTACTCCCCCTTTGTTGTCTAAATGCCTTGTTCAGCATTCATCCACTGTTCGTAAGCTTTTAATGCTTCTTTTTCATAGCCAAGCTGCATCGATTTCAACATAGTTTGAATGATTAATTTTTCTTCTTCTGTTGAGTTTCGATTTAAACGGTCACCGGTATAAACTGCTAACTGAAACCAGACTTTTAGTGAAAGACGATTTCCTGACGTGATGATTATTTCTCGTAAAACATCCCGACAATTAATCGTACTTTCTATCTCTAGCTTTACAAAAAAACTGCCCCACACTGGTAGTGGTCGCAGAGTCTCTGTACAACTTATAACGCGAATGGCTTCCTTTTCATGAATTTGTCGCGTTAATTCGACATCCTTTTTTGATTTTTCACCTTCTAATATAAACATCGACAATATTTCTACGAGCTGATGCTTTTGTGTAGAAGCTAGAAACATACCTTCCCCATGTCTCGTTTCGATAAGACCTAATAACTCTAAACTTCGCAATGCCTCTCTCACAGAGGATCGCCCGACACCTAGACGTTCTGAAAGGACTCGTTCGGAAGGTAACTTTTCACCAGCCTGTATTTTTTCTATTTTAATAAGTTGTCGTAATTGTTGGACAATATCTAAAAACACTTTCTTTTGTTCGGTTTTTTTATCCATACGATCAACTCCTCGGTCAATCTATTCGCCTTGGAATAATTATGCTGTCGCTTTCCTTTCGCGCAGATAAACAATGCATCCAAAGGCTTTATCTTCATTCAGTAGGTGTTTGGATACCTACTATAAAGAAACAAAATCCACCACCTTCAGATGATGGCGTCTCTTACTGAATGAATCCAAAAGTGGTCTGGCCACTTTTGAAGTTGGCTTTATCTTACAAAATAATTATTTGAAAGTAAAGAAAAAACTGCATAAAAATTTATGCAGTTTCTAAAATTCCCTTCAATTTCATATTCTTTTCGTCGTTTGTGCATGTTTTATTTTCACTTGAGGTCTACCAAAGCGCTTTTCAAGCGTTCTCTCAATGTAAAGCAATTCATCTTCTAGTAACAGCTCTTGAACAAGATGAAAAACTTGCGGGAATAAGGTTACAGATACCGTTCCAAACTCATCCTGAAGCATGTAAACGGCGACCTACAAGGAAAGCACGTACCTGGCATCGTCCGGACGTGGCCCACTGAGCCAATACCCAGGGTTATTAATCGTAACTTTTTTATAATCGTCGCGACTTTATTTTAAACATCGTATCTTTTTTATAAACATCGCAACTTTATTTCAATTCTACATTTGAAGATATTATTATTACTAATTTAACAGGTTACATCACCATCGCTGATGTAAACATGTGGTTTAATTCGTTTGAGCAAACATGCTATTCGTTTATTAAACAAGAAAAAAAGTATAAGTTGTTAGTTAACCGTAAAGGTTATACCCCAGAACATTTTTCTGTACAAAAATTATGGAAAGACAAATTTTTCTCAAATGGTATATTAGACAACACTATTGCAGTTGCTTTTTTAATAGAAGAAGGGGATATTCTAAATCACCTGGAACAGTCTAATACTAAAGATAATGTTATATTCTCTAGTAACTATGATCAATTAATTGACTGGCTTTCTAAATATTAATAAAGACTTTCTAAATATTAATAAAGAAATTCTATTTCTAAGTTACTAAAAGATAACTTTTTATATTGCACAGTTGTGTCAAAAGTACGCTTTATGAAATAAAGTGGATTATTTCAGTGACCTTGATAAATTTGGTAGTCTCTTATTTTTTATATCCCCCACATCCAAATGGATTTGACTATAAAAATTTGAAAGAGATGGCTTCTGTATATTGCAGAAGTCACCTCTTTTTCTTTTAAGGCTCAATATAATATTTTCGCAAATTCTCATGAAACATCTGCTGTAATTGATGTTCGCTAATCCCTAAAACATAAGCTTCACACATTATCTGTTCGACCATTATAGCTATTTGTTGAAGGTTAACATCCTTTGCTTCAGCAGACTTTTTAACAATTGCTTTTGAGCTAGGTTTTATATCGATTATTCCTTTCTTCTGAAGCTCCTTGTAGCTTTTATGGACGGTATGAAGATTGAGGTTTGTTTTAGCTGCTAAATCACGAATGGAGGGCAACGGGTCACCATTTTGCAAATTTCCTGTCGCTATTTCACAAAGTAGTTGCTGGGTTAACTGCTGATAAAAAGGAATTTTACTCATTGGATCTATTCTTAAAATCAATTGTTCACGTATCCTTTCATATTCTTTCCTTCAAAAAACTTTTTATAGATTACTGTAAATGTACATAGAGTTACAATTACCAAAATAATTAGGGCTGTCATCGCTGGAGAAACATTGAAAGTAAGCAAGCTGAAATGAAGAAGCGCAACAACAATCAATAATGGTAGTCCATATAGCAGGCTAATTAATACTGTAGGATTTGATTTTATTGCTTCAGATGGATTAGACCATTCAAGTAATGGATGCCTTCTATCATAAAGCGGGGACAATAAATTATACGTAATGACTAATAATAATGTAATCAATAAATGTAGTCCCGCGATAATATCGCCTCTACCAAATAGCATGTAAATGATATAGCTTATTACAGCCGATATTGTGCCGATGCATGATGAAGTCATAACTTTTGCCATGTAAATTTTTTGTGGATCAAATGGCAACGTCATGCTAGATGCATAGTATTTCCCCTCTCTTGAATAGGGAGTTCCACTAATATTGTTCATACAACTCATGAACAAAACCATATAGACAAAAAGAAAAGATTCATTGTTAATCATCCATTCAGCCTTTAAAATGTTCGTCTGTAAAGTTAGAAAAATGATTGTACAAATTGGCGTTAAAATAATCCCTAAAATAGCTTGCATTTTAAAGTATGGTTCAGACTGGATAATCCAATATTCACGTTGCAAATAATTGAGCAAACTACTTTGAATATCCCTCCCCCAAACTTTGGTCGTTTTTTCTATTCTACTTACAAGCAAGCCATGTTCATAATACTTAGACGCAATCATTTTTATAGTTGCATTAAACAATAAATAACATAGAGCGAATACTAGGATGAAATAGATCAAACTTTTTGTAGTAGTCAATGGCAAAAGCGTCTTCACCAATGAATGTTGCATTGCAAAACGATAACCTAAATCGAGAAAATCTGAAATTGAAGCACTTAAGGAAGATATTGTTGAAGTATCTAATTTCGCTAAAACATTGCTGATTGCATGATAATTTTTTATTAGAAAGTACAATATTGGGCTTATTCCAATACCAAATATAAGAGTCATCCTAACAAGCAAATACACGGATGTATTGATAAATACACTGCGATAATGATTCAAAATGGATAATAAAAATAGAAGGAACAGTACAATTAATACATTCATGATCAGTAAAAATGCAATTGATTTTACTGCGACAGCTAGCTTAAACTCTATCAGTAATATGAAAAACGTCGGTATTGATAGAATACTTACTACCATCATCGGTAAAGCTACTCCACTTATTATTTTCGACATTACAACCCGTTTCGCTGAAATGGGCAAATGAGCAAATATAGCAAAATCACTTTGACTAAACACTACCGAAATAGCAAAAAATGAAATCAATATATACGTCACACCATTTGAAAGGAGAATATTATAAAATAAATACTCCTCAGGGGTCGCTATAAAGTAAATAATTAGAGTAAGCACAAAATACTGAGTGGCTACATAAATGAATGCAATCAAAAGGAGTACTTGAATAACTGGCTGCTTTGGCTTTGCATAAAAAGATGTTAAAAAGAATTTGATTAATTGGATATTATCCTTCATTTGCTTGTTTCTCCATAAAAATAGTCTCTAAGCTACCATCGACTAGCAAATTCTCAACACGATCATGCAAGACAATCTTTCCATCTTTTAAAAACGAAATTGATTGACAAATTTTCTCGGCAACATCTAACAGATGAGTGGAAAAGAGAACGGTTCCACCCTTTTCAACGTACTCTTTCATACAATTTTTAAAAGCAACGACAGCTAGTGGATCTAGGCCATTTATCGGCTCATCCATAATAAGGATAGGCGGACTAATTGTAAAAGCAGTAATCAACGCAATCTTATGAAGCATTCCATAAGAATACGTTCCCATCGGTTTATAAATACTTTTTTCCATGCCAAAGATGTTAATGAAGTTTTGTAGTTTTTCATCATCAGTTTTTTCATATAGTTTCAAAACGAAATGTATCCAATCATATGCAGCTAAATTTGGAAATACATGAATCGTATCAGGTATATAATAAAATTGCTTTTTATATTCGAGTGACTGTGATTTCGCAACATTATTAATCATTATTTTTCCGCAATTTTGTTCTACTAATCCAGCAATACAATTTAATGTCGTTGTTTTACCTGCACCATTCCCCCCAACAAACCCCAGTATTTCTCCCTTTTCTATTTTTAACTCTACACCCTTTAAAACCTCATGTTGTCCATATGATTTCTGTAAATTTTGTATCGATAACAATTTCATCACCTCATCCCATATCATTTATATCACCTAATGTTTGAACACGTTCTGAAAAGCGGCTTAAACCCGTATTCATCACCCCATAAAGTGGCGAAAGACATCTGTAACTGTCGCTTCGCTTTCGCACAGAAAACATGGCTGAAAGAAGTTAAAATTTCTTTTTCGCAATAAAACTTTGCATCGTAATGATCATCAATAAAACTAACAGCAGTGTTACTACAATATTGATGCCATACCAAGATCCCATATCACCCGACATTAGAATATTTGTTGCATACATACTATTACTAGCAGGATTAACAACGTCCATTATTGGATGTAGCCCAGCGATAAAACGACATATTAATAAACTAACGATACTTATTAGTGCAATAAATGCAGGACTTTTAAAAAATGTACTCATCATCGCAACAAACGTAATGATGAATAACAGCCAAACACAATAAAATACTAATGCCCATAAAGCTTGTGTCATAGGAACAGTAGTAAATAAAAATGCTGAATAGCCATAGGACACTGCATAGCCAAGAGCTATACATATAACAGCCAAAATATAATGGATGATGATTTTACTATTTAAATAAGAAGATATCGATACTGGCCTTGTTAGGATAAATGCCATCATGCCATTAGCTTTCTCTCCTTGGATAATACTCATAGTGGCAACGGCCAGAATAATAATGCCCAACTGATCAAACTGTGAATTTAATGTTGAGGCAAGTACCTCCTGTCCCACAGGCTTTGCCATCGTAGGATCAATTGTTATACCTTGAACACCACCAGCTGATTGTAAAATAACCGGTAAATAATACATCATAATCGGTTGCGTTAGCCCTAGTAAAATAAATACAATAGGGAGCCACAATATTTTAAACTCCCTTGCCATTTGATGTACTTCTTTTTTGCTTAATTCGATAAAAGCATTCATTCATTTACACCACCAATTCTAAAAATATTTCTTCTAGATTGTCTTGAATACCCACTTCAAATTTAATAAACATCACTTTTGAATCCAGTCCGTGCTGTATTAATCGATTAGCATCTGTTTCCAAATTTTCAACGTGTATTTTGAAGCCATTTCCACAGCTTTCGATTTTCTGCACATAAGATAATTGTTCAAGCATTGTTAACCACTGAAAATCTACCTTACGAATCATTAAAAAGATAGCTGATTCTTGATGGCGCTCAAGTAACTCTGATTTTGTAGCATCCTCTATTTTGTGACCATTTTTAATCATCACAAAGCGCTCACAAAATTCCTCCGCATCGCTCAATATATGCGTTGATATTAAAACTGTCGTTTCTTTTTTTATCTCTTTTAATAGATTTAACACTTCTCTTCTCCCTATTGGATCTAGCGCTGATACCGGTTCATCCATAATCATTAAAGCTGGCTTATGCAACAATGCTTGTGCAATACCAAGGCGTTGCTTCATACCACCTGAAAATGTCCCGACATGTATATGTGCTTCTTTCCCTAAGCCTACCTTTTCTAAAAGTAATGAAATTTCTTTCTGCAATTCATTTTTTGATATGCCTGAAAGTGTTCCCATAAAGGACAATGTTTCAAATGCTGTCATCCATGAGAAAAAATTAGGATACTGAGGTAAGTAACCAATTTGATTTCTCATAGCTGAAATCTTTTGACCATCAAGAAGTATTTCTCCTTTGTCTGCATTCAAAATGTCGGCAATGATTTGAATTAACGTGGATTTTCCCGCTCCATTTGGTCCAATTAATCCAACACACTCATTGGAATCAATGACCATTGAAAAATCATTCACGGCTGTTTTATGTTTAAACTTTTTCGTAATATTTTTAATCTCTAAGCGCACGTTTATTTACATCCTTTCTACCAATAATGAAGTATAGAACAGAACCAATTGAGTTACAGAACAAAATAATAATTGTCCACATCAGTATGTTTTCCCGCGTATGTCGGTGCCTATATAAATCGAATAATGCAACAATGATTAGAACAAATCCTACGAATATCAATGGCAAAATGATTGGAAGTATGCTTGCCCAATCCAGTTGGCTTAACTCATCAAAACCATAGTGTAATTCCATTCCTAAAACCTCCATTCATTATCATTATCGATAATGATAACATAAGGTGTAAAAAATTTCATTACCTTTCTACTGTACATCTGTAAAAAAAATATATAGTATATTTATTGATAATGTTCTCATATTGATAACATTTGATTGTGCTTCCCTTGATTCCATCTGATAGGAGGATCGTTTTTATGCGGAATAAAGCAGAGGTTTTAATGCACCCTGTGAGAATGAAAATTTTACAAGCTCTAATGCACGATAAAGAAGAAGGCTTAAGCACTTTGGAGATGATTTCTATCATAAAGGATGTACCTCAAGCTACTTTGTATCGTCACATCCAAATCTTAATGGATGAAAACATCATAAAAATTGTGAAAGAGCGAAAAGTACGTTCTGTTACAGAAAAATTTTATGCATTAAATGAAGGAGCAGAAAAACTTAGTCAGGAGGATTGGACACAACTAACGATCAAACAAAAATTAAATTATGTTTCCAACTATCAATTAGCTTTACTATCTCAATATCAAAATTATTTAAATTCACTTGATGAAGAAGAAAGACTTGCAGATTTAGCAACTTTTTCATTTATCGATTTGACATTAACGACTAATCAATTTATGAGTTTTGAAAATGAATTAAACGATTTAATTCTTAAATACTATAATATGGCCGACTCAAGCAAAGAGACTGAGACAAAAACAATTGCTATAAATATTATTCCAAAACCTTAAGTAATATTTTTACGTAAAGAAATGGAGAAGATTTATGAAAAGAAGAAAGACAGTAGAAAACACACGAAAATTTATCATGATTATAATTGGCGCCATCATCGCAGCATATGGACTAGAAGCGGTATTAATTCCGAACGATGTCATTGATGGTGGCGTGACAGGTATTAGTATTATGGGCGCACACCTCTTTGGTATTCCATTAGGCGTACTGCTCTTTGTATTAAACATTCCGTTTATTTGGATTGGCTACAAACAAGTAGGTAAAACTTTTGCATTGATGAGTAGTGCTGGGATAGCAGCTCTCTCTATTTCCACAGTTCTTATGCACGATGTTAAAACAATTTTAGGTCCAAATGATCCGTTATTAATTGTTTTATCTGGTGGTATGTTACTTGGTGTTGGGATTGGGATTGTCTTACGTAACGGTGGCGCTTTAGATGGCTCTGAGGTTTTAGCCGTGTTGCTATCACGTAAAATTCCGTTTTCAGTCGGGGATATTATATTATTTATTAATGCCTTTATTTTCTTAGGGGCAAGCTTTATTTTTGGCTTAGAAAGCGCATTATACTCAGCTTTAACGTACTATATTGCGAAAAACGTTATCGATATTATTCAAGTAGGTTTAGAAAAATCAAAAGATGTTCGTGTTGTCAGTGCAAAATCAGAGGAAATTGGTGATGCGATTCAAGCTCGTTTAGGACGTGGTGTTACATATACTAAAGGGCGTGGCGGTTTCTCCAATGAACCAACTGATATATTAAACTGTGTCATTAACCGTATGGAAGAAAATAAACTTGTATCGATTATTAAAGATATTGATGAAGGTGCCTTCGTAGTTATTTCTGATGTTTCAGAGGTACGTGGTGGGAACTTCAAAAAACGTGATATCCACTAACACAAAAGTAAGTAAGTCGCTCGTTGACTTACTTACTTTTGTGTTTATTTACTTACGTCGCGAGCTCTCCGACTTTCTCTTTTTCATATTTTAATCCACTAATTAGACATAAAGCTCCAACTACTACAACAGCTGTTGCGCCAAACAATGCATACTGATAACTGTTTGTATAATTGGCTAATGTTCCTGCAAGGGAAGGACCTAACATCTGTCCCAAAGCATAACCAGCTGTTAGATAACCTAATATTTGATGACTGTTCACTGGCACTATTCGTCTTGCTAATGTTGTGGCCACAGTTGTAATTCCCATAAAGGTTGCTCCAAAAATAAAAGCACTAGTGTATAGTGTCATCGTATTTGTCGCAAATGCTGGTAAAACAATGCCTAGCCCTTGAAACAGCATAGAAATCAATAATGTTCTCACATAGCCGTGTCGCTGTGCAAGTTTAGACCAAACAATGCAAGATGGGATTGCAGCAATCCCAACAACAAACCATACAAAAGCTGCATCACCATGAAAGCCTGTTGACTCTTCTGCTATTGATACGATAAATGTCCCCGTGACAATATAGCCAAGACCTTCTAAGCTATAAGCCAAAATTAGCCACTTCATCCATGTCGTAGGCGGGAATTTTCGCATTGCTACTGTCTTACTTGATTTCTGTTGTGTATGTTGAGTAACTGGCTTAATGAAAAATACAACGAATACAAGTAATATGACACTAAATAACGCCAAAGCAATCCATGTTCCATCCCAATCAAACATTGCATGAATGGGCGATACAATAATCGCACTTAGAGCAATCCCTGTACCTACCCCACTATAAAAAAGCCCTGATAAATGTGATTTACCATTCCCAGCTAACTGATCGAGTACAAGGCTTGCAGCTACTACAAAAACAAATGCACTCATAACCCCTGAAATAAAACGAAATACATACCATGCGATAATAGCATCTGTAAAGCCCATCATAGCCGTTGTCAAAATGCTAATAATGAGCGATATTTGTAAAAAGGGAATACGCTTATCCCCGATTTCTAAGCGACCAGCCACCAATGCCCCTACTAAGTAGCCTAAATAATTACTCGTTGCTAGAAAACCTGCTGTGGCACGACTAAAGGCAAAAGTATCTTGCATATACGGCAGGATCACCGTATAGGAAAAACGACCAATGGCCATGGCAATGACTAATGCAAAAATGCCTCCTACTAAATATTGAACTGTGTGCTTGTGCATATTTTCCCTCCCCTCCCTCTCACTATAACGAAAATTCAGATATCACAAATAGCCCGAATTCGTTATAATAGATATCAAATAAATTGATGGCTGGAGGGAATATATGAATATTAATGATCTTTTAATTTTTCGGACAGTCGTACAATCAGGTAGCTTCTCCAAGGCTGCTGCAGAACTTAATTACACCCAATCCAACATCTCTATGAAAATACAAAATCTTGAGGCCATGTATCAAACAACCTTTTTTTATCGAGGACATCGAGGTATCCGATTGACACCAAAGGGAGAACAATTTTATGAAATGGTATTAAAAATGCTACATCTCTATGAAAAATCCTTTGAAATACTTCAAGATACCGAGGAAAATAGAGGGCATTTACGTATCGGTTCAATGGAAACGACTGCGGCACTACACTTACCAATTCTGTTAACAACCTTTCATAAAGCCCATGAACAGGTGGACATCACGATATTGACAAGTCCATCTCAAAAAAATATCGAACGATTAGAAAACTACGAATTAGATGGTGCGTTTGTAGCCGGACCCGTTTATAAAGAAAATATCCTTGCAAAGGAATTTGTTTGTGAGGAGCTTGTAGTCATCACATCTAACAAGCATAAACAAATCAATAGCCTACGAGAATTAGAGGACAGCACGTTTATTACTTTTCCTCATGGCTGCTCATATAGAGCTATTTGGGAGCATTGGTTACGTGAGGACGGAGTACAACCACAAAAGCGTATGGAATTTGGCACCCTCGACGGAATCATTGGCTGCGTTGCTGCTGGGCTAGGTGTAACATTACTGCCACGTGCAATCGCTCAAAAATATATGGATACTCAATCACTGTCGCTGCACATACTAGCAACAAAGCAGGCTCAAATCCCGACCTGGTTTATTTATCGCAATGACGAAGTACAATCACCTGCACTAAAATATTTTTTAGAGACGATTGATGCATACAAATATCCTTCGGTTTGAAGGGTGGGGGCTATCCACGCTTTGAGGCGGGCTATCCATCACTTTGAAGCAGCTATCCATCTTTTTGATAGTTCTATCCACGCTTTGAGGCGGGCTATCCATCTTTTTGACCGTTCTATCCGTCACTTTGAGGCCGGGGCTATCCATCTTTTCGATGGCTCTATCCACACTTCGAGGAGGGCTATCCATCTTTTTGATAGTTCTATCCACGCTTTGAGGCGGGTTATCCATCTTTTTGACCGTTCTATCCATACTTTGAGGGGGCAGGGCTATCCAGCTTTTTGATAGTTCTATCCGTCACTTTGAGGCGGGGCTATCCATCATTTTAACGATTCTATCCATCACGTTTTAACATCAAGATATAAAAAAGGAGAAATAAATGGATTTATTTATCGCAAGTAATCGCCAGTTACCTATCCGTTATTACGTCAATGAAGCGATTTGGATTCGTCGCGGTTGCTTAAGTTTACATCAATTAACACTACCCTTTTTTGTAGAAGTAGAAATGAAAAACCCACTTCATTTATTGAAAATTACAGAATATGTTCAAGAAGTTCAAAAACAATATAGCTATACAGAAATTCAAATTATTATTAAGGACAAGAATATTTTAATGCACTTACAAAAGAGCCTCCCTCACTCTAATGCCAATCATATTCTCACTATTGAGCAACTCATTCGCCCTTGAAAAAAGGTAGCATTGCTCTAATGCTACCTTACTAATTTTATAAATTATGCCTTGGCATAATTGCGTCCGGAATCCGCTGAAAGAAGTTAAACTGTAACTGGCAGTTCGATGATAAACTGCACCATACCTTCCCTATACTTCGCGTCAATTTTGCCACCATGTAATTCTACTATGCTTTTAGCAATAGCAAGTCCAAGTCCTGAACCTTCCGCTACACTTGTTCTAGATTGATCTTTTTTATAAAAACGATCAAATAAGCTCATTAGCTCTTCAGAAGTAAATTCATCACTTTCATTTGCGACACAGATTTGAACATTACTTTCTTTTCTTTCAAGAGAAACAAAAATCTCGCCATCACCGGTACTATATTTAATTGCATTCATTAATAAATTATCAAAAACCCTGACAATTTTTTCAGAATCTACTGTAACAAAGACTCGCTCGTCCGAGAAATCTTTATTGAATGAACGATGGTTTTCCTCAGCTTGCGGAATCAACTCCTCAATTAGCTGATCAAGAAGTTCATTGATACATACCTCTTGTTGTCCAAGGATAATGCTTTCATTCGTAAGCTTCGTATATTCAAATAGATCATCAATTAAGTTTTTTAACTGTTCGGATTTGGAGAAAGCAATCTTTAGATACTCATCAGATTGCTCTTTCGTGTCGTATCTCTCATCTCTTAACAACCGTAAATAGCCCATAATTGAGGTAAGAGGAGTCCGTAAGTCGTGTGATACATTGGTGATTAATTCATTTTTTTGTTTTTCAATTTTTCGTTCCATTTCAATACTTGTCATAATTGCTTCAGCCATATGATTTACATTGTCTGTTAATACAGCAATCTCATCCTGGCCTTTTTTCTTAATGCGATAGGCTAAATTTCCTTTAGCGATTTCCATGACTCCCTCCGCCAACACCTCAATTTGATTCATTTTTCGTTTCGTTATATAGAAGAATGAAAAGGTAAATACAATAATTGCACTAAACAATGGGATAAGACCCTCATTCGAACTCGCGATAACCATCCCCTCAGGAATACCACTTACAAAGAAATATAAGTTTTTTTCTTCTAAAGTTAATGGATAAAAGGCAATAAATTCTTCCCGCGATTGCTTGATTGTCGGTATCTCATAATTATAGAGTGGATGGTTTACCGCAAAATCCATTACATTCCTAATCTTATTATGCAAATTGATTTGTTCCTCTTCCACTTGCTTTGTTTTGTATAAAACCTTTCCGTTCTCATCGGTAACGATTACTTTTAATGCACTTTGTTTCATTTCAAGTTTTAAATTTTCTGATTCAATCATTTGCTGTATTGCTTCTAAACTATTATCATTGCTGGCTAGATCTGCGGCTCTCTTCGCTTGATCATTTATTTCCTGCATCCCTTGACTATAATCAATCTTAGCTGTTTGGTTGATGTTCAAAGCAAATGAAAGAGCGGCTTTTGCTCCAAGTAAACCTAAAAATGTACAAAGAATAAAAGTTGTCAAAAGTTGTATTCTGATACTTTTCCGTACTTTTGTAATGGTATTTATAATGAGCAATTTAAGCTTGTTTAGTATGTATTTAAATGGCTTAATGATCTTTCTCAATTTTATAACCTACTCCCCATACTGTTTTAATATATTGAGGATTTCTAGGATTTGTCTCAATTCTTTCTCGAATTTTTCGTATATGTACCATTACCGTATTTTCAGACTGTAGAGCCTCTTCCTTCCAAACCTTTTCATAAATTTGCTCAGCACTCATCACAATGCCTTGATTTCTTGCAAGCAACTCAAGAATTGAAAACTCCCTTGGCGTAAGCTTTACCTTTTCATTGTTGACGATTACTTCATGTGTGTCGGTACTGATTCGCATATCACCAATCTCTATCTCATTCTCGTCCATCATATCTGAACGATTCATTTTGATATATCTACGAAGCTGAGATTTTATGCGCGCAATTAGCTCTAATGGATTAAATGGCTTTGTTACATAATCATCTGCCCCTAATGTTAATCCAACGATTTTATCCATATCCTGAGACTTTGCTGACAGCATAATAATTGGCATCTCAGCTATTTCCCTTACCTTCATACACATTTCAATGCCATCCACGTTCGGCATCATAATATCTAGAACAATTAAATGTACTTTATGCTTTTTTAAAAGACTCAAACCCTCTTCTCCATCACTTGCTTCTAGAACTTCATAGCCTTCATTTTTTAAATAAATGGCAATAAGATTTCTAATCTCTTTTTCATCATCAACTATTAGTATTGTTTCTTTACTCATCTAATCCCACCAATTTCAAAGTATATTCAATTATTTTATTCAGAACCATTATCTTAGCGTGCGGTTGATTAACGTTCCGACTGAGCGCTTTCCAGTGGATATCCAGTCTTCACTCTAATCAACCTATTGCATGCAATATATTTCCTATTAATATTTACAGTTCCTAATTTTAACTATTTTTTTATTTTTCGTATATAAAAATAATAAAAACATCCTACAATACCGTCTTTAATTTTCGTCTATAAAAATAATAAAAACACCCTACAATACCGACGAAAACACCAAAATATATACCGTATTTTGTTGCTAATATTGAAATGGTTTCAATGTGTTTTCCAAAGAACAAACCAAGTGTAAAGTAAATCGATGTCCAAACAAAACCTGCTGTGTAGTAATACAAAGCGTATTTTTTAAACGACATGTTGTTCATACCTACTAAGTATGGAAGTATATGTCTCACGATTGGTATGAAGTAGCTTATAACTAAAGCAAAATGACCATATCTATCTATTAATTCTTTTGACTTTAATAAATATTTAGCCTTGTTCTTTTTCACCAATTTATCAAGTATTTTATGGCCAAACACTTTACCAAGGATAAATCCTAAGGAAAGTCCTGAAACTGCACCAAGATAAGTTATTATAAAAGCTTTTAACACACTCATTTTATCTAATGAAGACATAAAGCCGCCGCTCATAACGATCATTTCATCAGGAAGGGGCATACCCACGATTCCTAACCATAAGCTAAAAAATAAAGCAAAATAACCATATTGCTCGATATATGATACAAGATCCTGTAATCCCATTAAATAGCCCTCACATTTCCAAGTTTACAGCTCAGCACATAGGCAGGTGGAAGGTTAATCCATACTTTTTCATGTGTAATATCCTCAAAATAGTTTTGGATAAAGGATTTCCTAACAAGTGAATATTGGAATGTAATAAATTTTCCGTCTTCTAAGCATTCCTTTACATTTCGTAAAATACGTGAGGAAACGACAGAATCCAAAGACGTAAAAGGTAATCCAGATACGACATAATCAATTTTTTCGATTTTTAATGCTGACATATATTTGCATAAATCCTCAGCTGATCCATATATTACGATTATACTCGGCTCATGTGCAAATTGTTCACGTAGCTTTTCATAAAAAATCTCATTATTTTCAATAAGAATTAACTTTGTTGACTGCTCTTTTCTTTTTATTAATTCTTTCGTAAACGAACCTGTACCCGGACCTAGTTCAACAATACATTGGGCATTTTCAAAACAAATTGTTTCGACCATTTTTTTGGCTAGTTTTTTTGAACTAGGTGAAATCGCACCTATAGTTTTTGGATGTTTTATAAATTCAGTAAGGAACGTGATAAATTGCATAAATTTTCTCCCCGATCATTAGTAATTATTAGATGCTTTTACTATAAAGTGCATTTCTTAAAGAATTGCGGGGAGATTTCTTAAATTTTTCTTAAGAGTTTACATTATTTAGCTGTATTTATAATCGGATAACTATGATTAAGACTTTGTTTCCTTGTCCTCTTTATTTTCAGAGACTACAGGATTAATAAATGAAGCACCAATGATACTAATGCTTTCCTGGGGGCATCCGATGAGCCGCTTCGCAGCAGTGTCTCAACTTTGACGCTAATCCTAAAGGAGTCGCCTAGTCTACACTTCAAATAGAATACGTTTTAACAAATGTCATTCACAACTTCTAGTGATAATCTACACAAAAACAAATATGGTAAACAAATTAAAATGAGGTATATTATTCTATTTTTATAGTAAAATTTAATTTGGAGGTGATAAATATGCAATATGTCACAATTGAAATAATTGATACTATAGGATTGAATCAAAGAGAAAAGAGAATGTTACAAAATACTGTTTTAAATTTTGCAGCTATGAGTAATGCTATAATTTTTAAAGAAGATTTAGTAATTAATCCCTTGGGTGATGGAAACAAAAATATTGGCGTGGTTATGGTTTATGCTAAACCATTGGACGAGGATCGTGGTGAAGAGTTAAAAAAATCTTTATCAAATAGGTTCTCTGTATATTTTAAAATGAGTGATCTGGATTTGAAAGCTCAAATTAAAATGCATTGATGTATTGGGTGATTTTTTTAAAAAACTATCTTTTTAGATAGTTTTTTTTCAGCATAATCTATTAATTTCTCTACAAAGTGTTATATACCTGTCTATTTGGGAAATGCTCAAAAATACAATAAAAAAGAACACCCAAATTAGGTGTTCTCCAACTTATTTACTATCATTCAAATCATCTGGATAAACAACTTTGTTAATTACCTCTCCATTTGATTCATCTTTAAAAATTACTGTAACTTTAAACTTCTCAGGATCCGTTCCGCCAAAAAGTTGATAATACATACCCACTATAGCAAGTCCCATTGATGACATAGCATCAAAACTGCTTTCAAACTCTTCTTTATTTACAGTAAGCGTAAACTCCGTAAAAGACTTGTTATAAGTTACGTCTTTAATAGAAGGAAAATCATCACTAGTTTTAATCTCGTCTACTGTTTCTAAAACACTTTTTTCTAGCTCTTCCATCATTTTTTTATGAACTGATTTAGACATTTTGTATGTCACAGAGCCGTCGTCGTTTTTGATGGCTTCCTTAATTCCTTCTTTTTTTGCTTCAGTAATCGCTTGATCAATGTCCTGACCTTCATAAAAAGAAGCTGGTATAGTAACCTCAACATTTAAAAGTCCTTTATCAACTTTTAACGACTCGTCTTTAGATGTTTCTTCTGTTGTTTTATCAACATTATCGGTTTTCTTACCACTATCACTTTCTTTATCTTGGCTACACGCTACTAACAAAAAACCTAGTAGCAATGTCAGTGGTAATATAAGTAATTTTTTCATTGTTTAAATCCCTCCTTCATAACTATACATAAGTGAATGTAGATTTACTATACCTAATATAAATCACTTTCTCTTTCAGGTAGTCATCGAATTTATTAGAAAAATATGAAATTTGGTCAACAAAACCTATTAAGCCTATTTGCAAATAATTTCCTAATTGCATTTTAGAACGTTCTTTTGAAGCAGGATTGGGGTACAAATTGGGGTACACGTTAAATGAGTACCCCCTCTCCCACTTTATACGACTTAAATTCCCCTTAAAATTCAGAGAAGGTGTTCAGGTCATTAGTTCTAATGATTATTTCCTACACAAAATAGTCATACAATTGCTTCCAGTTGAATAGAAACCTATATAGAGTTATACGGAAAAATAAAGTGGGGTGTAAAAGGATGCTTAAACTAAATGATGCAAAAGAAACGGTACTCGGAATTGTGCAACATGACCCATTGTTTGTCGTAATACAAAATACACCTTTAGAAGAAATACTTTATAACGACGACTATTTAGCGCATATTGAAGAAACAAATTATTATTCTACATCAGAAGTCGCAGGTTGGTTTGAAATTACGGATGCGATGCTTCGCTATTACATTAAACCATTTGAACAGTATATTTTTGATAATGCTTCGAATAGCCCAAACACCAATATTCGTTTGAACCTTCCTGCCATCTTAAGACTTCGTATGATTTTACTGCTAAAAGATGAACACCGCGTCAGAGGCTTAAAACATCTACTAGGAATTGATGACAACGGTCAACTCTTCAAACATCAAATAACTGCGACAACTATGGGCACTGATGATTTAGCGAATAAAGTTGATATTCTTGGAAATGTTCTGCAGCAAATGATACAAACAGGACTTTTTAATATTCTTCCAAACGAAGAACATGGATCCATACAAGTAACGATCAATCAAGACTTTCTCGCACAAAACATTCAATTAGTATCCTCGGAATCAGAGCTTCAAGTAGAAGAGATTCAGAAAGACACAGCTGAACTTAAACAAGAAAATGAAAATCTACAAAAACAAATTTCAGAACTGCAAGAGCGTAGCGTAAAGGATATTGTTCAAAAAATTCGTGAGCGTCATATTGAAAATGAAATTGTGTCGACATTACGGACAGAAGCATTACAGCAATTTTCAGCGAAAAATAAGGCAGGCTTTTTCAGAAAAACTTTTCGTTCCTCTCAAATTGAGATGGAAAAGGAGCAATTTGTGTTGAGTTATATTTCGGAGCACTTAGAAGAACGTTTAGAAGTAGCACTGAATAATTATTATGGAGAATAAATATCTTCAAATTGATATTACATGTGAAATTGTAATCACTAAGCGGAGAACATGAAGGTGTCTTTTAAAAAAAGCCATTCATGTTCTTTTTTATAGTCATTTATTTTTTGAAAAATAGTCTTATAATCATTATAAAGAACAGTCCAAGAGGTGAATTGTATGGCAATGATCGAGGTCAATAATTTAACTAAAAAGTTTGGCGATTTTTATAGTGTACAGAATGTGGACTTACAGATTGAAGAAGGTGAAGTGTTCGGATTTTTAGGTCCAAATGGTGCCGGTAAATCTACTACAATACGGCATTTAATGGGCTTCTTACAACCCACGGGAGGACAGTGTTTCATAAAAGGATTGGATTGTCGACAATCTTCGGCTGAAATTCAAAAGTTTGTAGGCTATTTACCTGGTGAAATTGCGTTTATCGATAAAATGACTGGACAACAATTTATCAAATTTATTGCCCAAATGCGAGGATTACATGATTTAACAAGAGCTAATGAACTCATGCAATATTTTGAATTAAATGCCACTGGGCTTATTAAGAAAATGTCAAAAGGTATGAAGCAAAAACTTGGCCTCATTTGCACATTTATGCATAACCCTGAGATAGTCATTCTAGATGAACCGACAAGTGGATTAGATCCTCTTATACAAACAAAGTTTATCGATTTTATTTTAGCTGAAAAAGAAAAAGGAACAACAATATTCATGTCCTCTCATATGATTGAAGAAATTGAAAAAACTTGTGACCGTGTAGCGATCCTTAATGCTGGGAAAATTGTTGCAACTGAAACAATTGCTGACTTAAAAAAACAAAAATCTAAAAAGTTTTTAATTGAATTTCAGAACGAGCAAGAGCTCTCTCGTTTCTTAGGAGAGCAACTTAAAATTGAACAAATCGGGCCAACACAAGCTATTATAAAAGTTCAAGGTAATGTCCAAACATTACTTCATACATTAGCAGACTATAAAATTAATGACCTCGATATCATTTCACAATCACTTGAAGATATATTCATGCATTACTACGAAAGTGGAGGTAAAGAATTATGAACTTTACTTTGCTAAAACATGAGATGCTAGCTACTATTAAACTTTTTAGTATTATTCTCGCTGTATTAATGCTCTATATCATTAGTATCGTCTATATGTATAACCCTGAGATGAGCAATACTCTTAATAAGCTTACCGAAACAATGCCTGAATTAATGTCGGCATTTGGTATGAGTAACATAGGTAATACGTTAATTGAGTTTCTATCAACCTATTTGTATGGATTTTTATTGCTTATTCTACCGTTAGTTTTCATCATTATGTCGGCAAATAAACTAATTATGGGCTATATCGATAATGGTTCAATGGCATACTTAATCGCGACACCGAATACACGTTTTAAAATTGTTTTCACTCAAGCATTTTTTTTAGTTGCTAGCATCTTTATATTGCTCTCCATAACAACTTTGGCAGCAGTTATATTTTCAGAGATTCTATTTCCAAATGAATTGGATATAAGTGCTTTTTTGACATTAAATATCGGTCTTTTTTTCTTACACTTTGCCATTAGTGGCTACTGCTTTTTTGTATCCTGTAGTAGCAAGGATTTAAGAACCTCTTATGCATATAGTACAGGAATTCCTATTCTTTTTTATTTAATTCAAGCGCTTAGTAATATGGGTGGTTCTTTAGAAAAGCTTAAGTACTTCACGATTTACTCATTGTTTACACCTAAAAAATTAATGACTCAAGATAGTTCGTCTATTTGGATGCTAGGGGCATTATTTTTAATTGGGATGCTATGCTATATGCTCGCTATTCGTGTTTTTGTTAAACGTGATTTGTACTTGTAAAATGTAGAACGTAGAATTGGCTTGACTTGTTTTTTTTCTAAGCCAAGCCAAATTATTTATAGGCTGAAGTTAAATAAATATAATTTCTACATTGTAGGTGGTAAATAAATATTTAAAAAGGTTAAAACAGTTAAGTTACCGATATCTACAATAAAATGTGAAAATATTACCCATCTCAAGCTCTTTGTTTTAAAATATGTAATTGCCCAAACAACACCGGCTAAACTTAAATAAATATATAAATGATAGGATTTACTAGCAATAGAAAATACTCCCCACATTAATGGATGACTAAGTACAAAAAATAAAGTTGTATACAATATACTTAACCATTTAGGAAACCAGTTTGCCAGACCATCCAGTAATATCCCACGCCAGTACAGCTCTTCAAACCAAGGATTTATAACAGCAAATAATAACCATAGCACAATAAGAAAAGTAGAATTAAATAACTTATAGTTCATGAAAAATATAGTTAACGGAAACATTCCTAATAGTAAAGATATCGTAATCCAAATTTTAGAAACTTCAGATTTTCCTAGCCAATTTTTAATCGGCTTATCTCCTTTAAAATAAAAAATACAGATTCCAATTGTACTCCAGTAAACTATCGCCAAAGGAATCCAAGCCCACCCTTGTATGTACTGACTAAAGATTGATGCAGTTATAAAGCCTAATCCAATGATCACAAATGGTGATAGTAGAAGATATATACTTTTTTTACTACTCATATTATTTGAAGCCAACCCTTCTTTGGTTTTATTCTTTTGTAAAAATTTTCATAAGCATATTTGCATCAGGTATCGGGCATTCTGGCCATTGAATTTTGTTAATTGCTAAACCTTGTATAAAAGCAAAATAAGTAACAGCTAAAGTTACAGGATTTGCTGAAATGATTTCCCCCTCTTCCTGACCTGCTACAATCATAGGCAATATAGCCTCAACAGGTGATAGTGCATTATCCCTTGTAAGAAACTCTTTTACTTCATTTGGGATAGCGTCAGAAGTACTTGCCTGTATCATAATCAAAAATAAAAAAGTATGTTCTGTATCTATTAAGTTATTTAATATTTGCTCTGTCATCCACTTTAATTTCTCAAGCGGTGTACCCATTTGCTCAATTGCTTTCTGAATAGTTTCAATAGAACTATTAGCAGCTTTTTTTACAAGCATCGAAAAAATTTCATCTTTTGAATCAAAATAATGGTAGACAAGTCCATGGCTTAAACCAGCTTCTTTAGCAATATCACTGATTTTTGTTGCCACCATTCCTCTTCTGGCAAAGACTATTAATGCAGCTTGTAATATTTGTTCTTTCCGTGCATCTCTAAGCTCCTGGTTTTGTTCTTCGTTTCTTGGCATTAATACCGCTCCTTTTTTGATTGGTTAGTCAGTCAATATAAAGCCATTTTATTGTTAAATACAATATTTGTCAATAATTTAACAGATTTTGAGAGAATTTTCTCAAATAAAATGAATAAAATTTCTTTCTAATTAAAAGATACTTTTTAGTAAGGAGATATTGAGAGCATCTCCTTACTAAAACTTTCATTGCTGCAAAGTGGCCAAATCGCCAAGGAATCGCAATAAACGAAAATGAATCATCGCTAACTCCTCCACGTTTAAATCTTCATTTCCACTGTCTAACCACTCTTGAATAACACCTAAAATCGCGGAAGTTAAAAAAGCTTCAAAATATCGTTGGAATTCTGGATCAAGCCCTTCTTCCCGCATAACAGAAATTCTGTCCAATATATGATTACTAAAAACTTTCTTCATCCTCTTACTAAAAGCAGGGCTCCCCTGCTCCCCTAAAATTAATCGAAAGGCTGTTGCATGCTCTTTAATATATTTAAACACTGCTATAAATGGCTGATAAAGTTGACCTAATTTTATCGTATGAAAGGCATCTAGTGGTTGAACGGTTTTTACATAGCTCTCTAGTTCATTTAATAATTCCTGCTGCAAATCCTCCATCACTTCATATTTATCCTTATAGTGTAAATAAAAAGTTCCTCGATTAATGTTTGCGGTAATAGCAAGGTTTTTTACTGTTACTCGTTCAAAACCTACTTCCCCTATTTGTATAAGTAATGCATTTTTTATAGCCCGTTTCGTTTCAAAATTCATAAAATCGTGAATAGACATTTAGATCCCCCATTGTATTATCACTTTATTCCGATCAGCCCTTAGCGATGTTGTTATATGATCACAACAAGGTCAAATATTTGTAATTACAGTATTACCTTATTTATCGGCATTCTTCTTTATTTATTTCCATTAATCTCATTTAGTAAAATTGTTATTTAAAAATATTTTTAAAAATGTCTAGAGTAGTACCGTAGCATTAAGAATATATATCTTAAATGATTATAAAATCGGAAAATTCTCCATTGAATAAGATGATTAATGGCTACTATTTTCAACGACTAAAGCAGTCTGATTTCATCTAGCCCGAAAATGTTAAAATCCAAAATCACTTAACACTTTTTAGTTATCTGTTTATTGTAATTTCCAATACACTGCCTTAAAATTTCAGTATCAACACTGTGTTCAGTAAAGGAGAGATGGATATATGGGAAACAATGCAATTTCATTAAACTCCATTGAAAAAAAATTTCAACAAAAACAAGTAATTGCCCCGCTTTCCTTAGAAATTCCTAAGGGTCAGCTTATTGGCTTACTTGGTCCTTCAGGCTGTGGGAAAACGACGTTAATTAAAATGATTATGGGAATGATTAAGCCCGATAATGGCAATATTCAAGTGTTAAATCATACAGTTCCTCACAAGCAATTACTGACGGATATCGGCTATATGGCACAATCTGATGCACTATATTTGGATTTAACCGGTGAAGAGAACCTTCATTTTTTTGCAAAGCTTTATCGTTTATCAAAAAAAGAACGTGTGGAGCGTGTCAATTATGCTGCCAACCTTGTTCATTTAACGGAAGATTTAAATAGTAAGGTGTTAAATTATTCTGGCGGAATGAAACGAAGATTATCCCTTGCAATTGCCCTTATCCAAAATCCAAAGTTGTTGATTTTAGATGAGCCAACGGTTGGTATTGATCCCGTATTGAAAAAAGAAATTTGGCAGGAGTTAATTCGTTTAAAAAACGATGAGCATAAAACAATTTTAGTAACAACACATGCAATGGATGAAGCAGAGCGCTGTGACCAGTTAGCAATGCTACGTAATGGTCATATTATCGCGCATGGAACACCACATGATTTGAAAGCTCATTATCAGGCAAAGGACTTTGATGAAGTGTTTTTAAAGGCTGGAGGTGAAGCACTATGAGAATCGGCGCAATTGTTACAAGAATTATGCAGCAAATGATCCGCGATAAACGTACACTCGCCTTATTATTTTTTGCACCTCTTCTTGTGCTTTCGTTAATGTATTTTGTTTTTAATAGTAACGAACCTGAAATGACACTAGTCGTATCGAATGGTCCAGCATCAATCATTGAAAAGCTTGAAGAAGCAAATTTTCATGTTATCGAAAAAAATGATTTTTCTATTACCAGTTTAAAAGATGAAAAATATGATGGCTGGTTAGCTTTTCATCAATCGCAATTGAAGCTCACATTATTAAATGATGATCCGTCTACAGCTAAGGCTTTAAAGATGAAGCTATCTCAAGTTTTGCAACCAGAACAATCTGCAATGATGAAGTTGACGAGTGAGTATGTATATGGCGATGAAAATACCGCTACTTTTGATATTTTTAGCCCAATGCTTACAGGCTTCTTTGTTTTCTTCTTTGTCTTTTTAATTACAGGTATAGCGTTATTAAAAGAACGAACTTCAGGGACATTGGAACGCTTACTAGCGACACCGATTAAACGTTCTGAAATTGTTGCTGGCTATATAATTGGTTATGGATTGTTTGCATTTATTCAAACGACTATTATTGTTCTATTCGGGATTTATGTCCCTGATATCGTACACGTTGGCTCCATCTGGCTTGTGCTACTAATCAATATTGTCGTTGCACTTGTTTCATTATCATTAGGAGCTCTGTTATCAAGTTTTGCTGCATCAGAGTTTCAAATGATGCAATTTATTCCGCTAGTCATTGTACCGCAAATTTTCTTTTCAGGTATTTTCCCACTTGATAATATGGCGGAGTGGCTGCAAAATATTGGGCGTATTATGCCACTATACTATGCCGCAGACGCGTTAAACGGGGTTATGTATAAGGGCTATTCCTTTAGCGAAATTCTAGCCGACTTAGCGGTTCTTGCTTGCTTCGCTCTTGTATTTATTACATTAAATATTATAAGTCTAAAAAAATATCGATCATTATAATCAAAAGGGTTCTGCTCAAAAACTGGGCAGAACTTTTTCAATTAGAAAATCACACCAATTTTCTATTAGCAAAGGAACTAGTATTCATCTATACTAAATTTACAGTTAATAGTTAAATGATTTGCAGCGTAATTTATAGAAACTTAAATGACTTACAATAAAAAGCCTAAAAATAAAGGTGTGTAAAGATGAATACGATTATGGAAATACAGAACATTTCTAAACAGTATAGAGGTAAGAGAATTATAGAGAATGCTACATTTTCTATTTGTGCCAATCAAATTATAGCCCTAGTAGGAAAGAATGGGTCTGGTAAGAGTACCCTTCTAAAAATTATTGCGGAATTAGTCGATGCTGACAGCGGTTCTATCGTGAAACATCGACAATCTTTAAAAATTGGCTATGTGCCAGAAGTGACCCCTTCACATATTTTGTTTACGCCTGAAGAATATCTTTATTATATGGGCAGTATTCAAGGCATGGCCAAAAAGCAACTACAGCAAAAAATAAATGAGTTACTTGAATTATTTCATTTACAGGAAGCTCGGAACATTCGGATTGTTAATTTTTCTAAGGGTATGAAGCAAAAGGTTATGATTATGCAGGCAATGCTTGAAGACACAGATCTACTTATCTTAGATGAACCGCTATCAGGACTCGATCCTAAGGCCCAAAGTGACTTAGAAGAAACTCTCTCCATTTTAAAGGACAAAGGATTAAGTATCGTTTTAACATGTCACGAAACAAAATTACTGCAACATCTTGTTGATACAGTTCTTGTTATTCAAAATAATAAGGTCATTCAAGCTGATTCATTCAATAAAAATGATATAAAGAAAAACAAATTAACTTTTGAAATATCAAATGATAAATTATTGGACGACCTATTTCCTTTTCTTGAAATTCAACATCGAAGTCTATTAAATAATGGCTGTCATGAGGTCATTACCGTTATTAAAACAGAAGATACTGATCAAGTATTACTTGATCTCCTACAGAAAAAAGCCTGTATTAAACAATTAATCCCAATTAATCAGAAGGAGGAACAATTTTACACCCATTTTTAAGGAGGAAAAGATGCTAACATGACTAGTTTATTGCGCTATCATTTTATTAATTATTTGAGGACCTATAAATATGTCCCACCCTTTTCAATTTTCATTTTATGTCTTGTTGTCAACTATACCTTTATCCCAAATCCTATATTAAATAGCTATTCGTTTACAGCTATTATTCTCTTTTTTCTAATGGGATGGTTTACAGTGACACTATTTCACGCAGAAGACGAAGGACAAAAAGTAATAACAACACTTCATGCCAAAAGTCGCACGCGATATAATTTAGGAATTTTTATAATTTGTATACTCATTGGTTTATTCTTAAGCTGTGTATCCGTGATCTACCCTACTCTAATTGGCGCCTTTGGAGAAAAACCAAGATTTATACATCAATTACTAGGATTTCTCTCTCATTTTAGTTTAGCTGTACTAGCTATTGCACTTTCAGCTATTTTCACGAGAGAACTCGTTAAAAACAAGCAAAATACTTGGTGGGGTGTACTTGCCATTTTAATTGTATCTGTCGTTATCGCTACTTTAAAAGAGACAATTTTGCAGATCAAGGGACTAATTTGGCTGCTTCCACCTGTCCGTTTTTCACTGGAAATAATGAGTTCAGAAGATTCTATAAAGTCAATACCGAACAGTTTTTATTGGCAATTTGCCTGGATATTCATCTATGCAAGCTTCGTCATCTTGTTGTTCTTCCTCCTATCAAATCGAAAAAGGAAGTAAATTTCTAACGAAGGAGAATTCTTATGGTTAAAAAAGCCAAGGTGCTAATTATAGAAGATGAAAGTGCTATTGCAACTATTATGAAGGACTACTTAAGCGTCAACCATTTCGATCCTCATATCGTTAATACTGGTCATGAGGCAATCCAATTTATGAAGGTAACCTATCCTGACTTCATTATTCTTGACCTTTCTCTCCCGGATTGCGATGGTATCGAATTATGTCGCCAAATTCGTGAAAATAGTAATGTTGCTATACTAATTTTAAGTGCTCGTAACAGTGACACCGATAAAGTTCTTGGCTTGGGATTCGGTGCAGATGATTATATGACAAAGCCATTTTCTTTAAGTGAGCTTGTGGCAAGAATAAATGCCCATTTACGAAAACAGGATAGATGGCTGCAGGACAATGCAAGCCAGGTAGATATGATTCAAATCGATCATATGGAAATCAATAAAAATGAATATACTTTTTTACGTCATAAAAAGCACGTTCCCCTATCAGCTAAAGAATTTGATTTACTATTTTTTCTAATGAAAAATCGTAATCAGGTTTTCTCTAAAAATCAGTTACTCGATGCTATTTGGGGCTATGAGACATATGGCGATGAAAATACGATAACCGTTTACATCAGACGTCTACGCGAAAAAGTTGAAATCGATCCATCTTGTCCTATTTATATTCAAACCGTTTGGGGCGTTGGCTATAAATTTAGTACTCAAAACCATTTGTAGGAGAGCATGATGTACATAAAAAATTGGATGGAGAAATGGTTATGGTCGACACTAATCTGTGTTTTACTGTTGTTTATTTGTATCTTCACATTATTTTTCACAAATTTTAATCGCAGTGACGAACCACAAGATGAATATGTGATCAATCAAATTCGTTTAAAAGTAAATGAACAATTATTGTACATAGAAGATCATTTTACAAGTCTCGAACAGAATTTAAATTTACGCAATTCCCTCCAAGAAATGAGCAATAGCGAAGGAATAGATATTACAGTTGTTCAATTAGATGGAAAAATTTTATTTAATTCAATCGAAGGCGATATTTCACAGTTTATTAACTTAGAAGAAGATTTACATTATGATTTATTTACGTCTCAACAACAACCTGGGATCATAAAAATTGCCTTCCCTATAATTAGTGAGACGCATGAACAACTAGGGAACGCTATTTTTACTATTGATAGAGATATACTCTTCCCCATAGAACAGCCTAGTCCTAGCAATTTTATACTTTTATTCATATGTGGTTTATTATGTTTTTGCATTATAGGACTGACCTTGTACTTTGTACGGAAGTCTAACAATGAGATCTTGCTTCCTTTAAATCATTTGAAAAACAATACCAAGGAAATTATTAAAGGTAATTATGAACAAAAAACAGTATATTCGCGGGCAGATGAAATCGGTGAATTGTATGCAGTGTTTGATCAAATGCGCCTGGAAATAAAAAACCTTACTATTCAACGAGATGAACAAGAACAAAACCAAAAAAAGCTTATATCTAGTATTTCTCATGAAGTAAGAACACCTCTAACAACATTAAAAGCTTATTTAGACGCTATTTCTGAAGGAATTTGTCCTGATATGGATTCGCTTATGTCGTATATTCAAACTATGCAGACAAATACTGAAAAAATGTCCAGGTTAATTGATGATTTATTTATTCACACTTTGAAAGAACTTGGGCATATCCCGGTTAACTTAACAGAGCAATACAGCAAAGATATCTTTACGAATATTTTGCATCCAATTCGTCATTACGTCCAAACAACCGGCATTCATTTTATCGAGCCAGAGTCTATCCCTAATGTACTTATTCAAGTAGATAAGCATCGACTAGAGCAGGTACTTTCAAACCTTATTACGAATGCACTAAAGCATACTACTAAAGGCGATTCCATAACCGTTTCTATCAATATTGAAAATCAATTACTATACATTAATGTAATAGATAATGGTAATGGGATATTGCCTCAAGATATGCCTTTTATTTTTGAACGCTATTTCAGAGGTATTCAAGCTACAGGTGAGACTGCTGTGAAAAATGAAGGAGCCGGACTCGGATTATCTATATGCAAGCATATTATGGAAGCTCACAATGGTTCCATTTCATTTAAAAGTAAGCAAAATGAAGGAACAACATTTACATTAACACTTCCTATTATTTAAATTTTTTAAGAGGGTAATTTCGAAAAATTAAGAATATAAGTAATGAAAGTCAGAAAAAAATGGGAGAGTGAAGACATGATTCATGACATAGGGGAATATGTAAAATATTTAGATGGTGTTCATAAACGAACGATGCAATATATGAAGGCAATACCTGACGAACTTTTAGATTGGAAGCCCTCAGAAGATAAATTTTCTATAGGTGATTTATTCATATTGCATCATCTCGTTTGATGTTCCTCGGAATATTTGAACATGGCTCGTGGACGTACGCAGGACATGATACTATTGAGACTCCCACCCCTAAAGGGACAAGCTGACTAATGTCAGTGGGATTCCTGAGTAACTATGCGTTCGCAGTCCATTTCTGTTTTGAACAGTTCTCAAGATTGGGGTATCCCATTAACCCTCCCTATCCAGTGCATATAGCAGATAGGGCTACACTACTGTTACCATAGCGTATAGTTGGTTTCGTCCGATATGTTTTAGCGTCTTTTTCGTGACGACACATATTGTTTTACCGATAGCATGAATTAGGCTATCGAACCTTATACAATATCCAATTTTCAATGGACGAGCGTGTTTTATAGACTTTTACTAGTCTATAGATGAAGTATAACACCCTTTCAGACAATTAAGGTAGCAATAGTTACCTCTTGTCTGACCTCACTTTCATCCCATGTCTGAAGACGGGCTACACCCTGCATGGGCTTTCTCGTTCGGAAAATCTGTAAGGGGGCTACTCTTGAGGATATTTCAAATTATTTAGAATCATGTCAAACTAAATTAACAGAGGGGCTATTGAAAATTGGTAACGGTTTGGTGTCAAAAAAGGTTTTAACCCTTCATGGTCATGAAGTAAGTGCTTGGAGAATACTTATGTCGATTCCCGAGCATGAAATCCATCATCGCGGACAAATCTCTACATATTTACAAATGAACAAGATTGAACCGCCTCAAATTTTCGGATTAAAAATTGAGCAGGTAAAAACAAAATAATTTATGAAAGAGCTTTGGACATCATCTTATATCCAAAGCTTATTTTTGTCTTTATATAAAATTTCGCTATGTTATACCCACTGTTTATAAGATCTCCACCAATCTGCTTTTACGGGCTGTTAATTCAGGATAAAATATGATTTTCAAATCTACATATATGTTGTAAGAATTTATTAATAATTTAATAAGGACCTTATAATAATTCACCCTTACACTAAAAGAAATACATTTGAAGGAGGTATTCTCGTGGATAAAGAGGTACTTATTCGAGCTCAAAATCTATGTAAGACATATTCCACAGGAAGTGAGCAATTTCATGCAATAAAAAATATTAATATTGAAATATATAAAGGAGATTTTACAGTCATTATGGGAAACTCCGGTTCAGGTAAATCGACACTGCTTTATCTTTTAAGTGGTCTTGATTCCATTACGACTGGTGAAGTTTATTTTCATGGGGAAAGGCTAGATACATTTACCGAACAGCAGTTAGCTACATTTCGCTCTAAAAAAATTGGATATGTCTATCAAAGTAGTAATCTCGTCCCGGATATGACATTGCTAGAAAACATCACCCTCCCAGGATATATTGCAAAATATCCTAAAAAAGATGTGATCAAAAAAGCGGAGATGCTATTAAATAAAATGGGACTTGAAGAACAACGAAATCGTTTACCTTCGCAAACCTCTGGTGGACAGCAACAAAGAGCTGCTATTGCTAGAGCATTAGTCAATGACCCAGAGATACTGTTTGCAGATGAACCAACGGGTAGTTTAAATTACGATCAAGGTGTAGCTGTCTTAGATATTTTAACGACTTTAAACAAAAAGGGTCAGTCTGTAGTAATGATTACACATGATATAAAAGCTGCCTGTCGTGCTAATCGGCTTATTTTCATTCAGGATGGAAAAATTGGAGGTATTTTAAACTTCGATCAATACGATGATGCTAGCATACAAGAGCGTGAACATATTATCTTTTCTTATGTCGCAGGAAAGGAGTAAAAAATGCACGCAATTATTACTCTTTGTTTTGCACATATCAAAAAAAGAAAAATCCAAAATGTACTATTAGCAATCCTAATTATGCTATCCACCCTTTTATTAGCTACCTCTGTAACAATTATTATGAATACAAACAATATTTTTGAAAAAATACATCATGATTCAAATGGGGCTCATCAAATTTTAACTATGGGTAAGGATATTCATAATCCAATCACTGTCAACATTTGGTGGCAAGAGCAACAAGGAGTTACTGCCTCTAATCCCATTCCTTATAGAAATTTATCTGGCTTCACAGCGAATGGTGTAGAAACGCAAAATCTCTTATTCATGATGAATACACCAAAAATGCCCTTCGCTATTGATCGATTACTATTTTCAGAGGGTGAAAATCAGGACTATCCTACTGAGGGAACGATTTGGATTCCCACATCGATGGCTTCTACTTCGAATATTTCACTTGGAGATGCTATTGAATTTAACACCGGCGAAAAAGCTTTTTCATTAAGCGTTTCTGGTATAGTTGTAGATTTGCCATATGGTGGACTCTTTTCAAATAATGCTCGTATTTGGATGAACGACTCTGACTATCATAAACAATTTGATACGATGATAGGATCTGAACAATATATGATGGCTCTTCGCTTTGATGATTATCAGCAAAGTACAAACTATTGGATAGAATTCGAAAAATTTTTAAACGGCCCCTACCTTGAATCAAAAATGGAATACGTGGATCTCTATTCGTTTAATTTAATTATTAATAAAATTATCGGATTTATCATGATTGCTTTTGGTGTAGCAATGTTATTCATTTCATTGTTTATTATTGGTTTTAGTATTTCAGATGCCATTTTAACGAACTATAAAACGATTGGTGTCATTAAATCTCTCGGACTTACTTCTCGAAAAATTAGTGCGACCTATGTTTTACAATTTGCTTTATTATCCGTGGTCTCGATTATTCCTGGCCTTATTGCCAGTACAATCCTTTCCAGAGTGATTATAGAAAGCTCTTTATCTTATTTAAAGTCCGGAAAACATTTAACGATTATTCAAGATTTTAGAATCACCATGCTACTTGCTGTCATAATCCTTGTCATTGTTATCCTTACTGCGTTCATTTACTCAAACAAAACACGCCACGTTGAACCAGTACAGGCAATTAAATACGGTATGTCAGAATTTGCAAACAGTAAATTGAATCGTCGTTTAAATAACTCTAATCGCCTTTCTAATTTTGTTAATTTGCAAATTGGCATTAAAAACATCACCAAAAATATGAAAAGTTCCATTCTTATTATTGTTCTTACAGCCATTACTTCTGCTATTTTAGTGTTTAGTGCAGTCATGCTTAATAGCTTTATTTCCATCAAGCAAAACACACCAGCATTTGGCTACGATTCATCACATGTTGTAGTAACGGTTTCTAATGAAGCAACATTTTCAAAACAACAGTTTGAACAATTTTTACGCTCAGATGAACGCATTAAAAATCACGCTTGGCTAGATCAATTTACAGGGGTTCTCCCTAATGAACCAAATCAACCGTTAAATATTAAAGTCGATACTCTTGAAGGTAGTTTTGATGCTGCTGGATACGAGACAATTTCTGGCCGTAATCCCGTAAATAAAAATGAAATAGCCATTGGCCTTAATGTCGCGAAGGCTTTACACAAAAATCTAGGGGACATCGTGGAAGTCTATATCGAAGGCAAGCAGCATCATTTGATTGTTACCGGTATCTATCAATCGATAGCAAATATGTCTAATTCAGCGAGAATTACCGCTGATGTTATCAAAGTTTATAATGCTACCTATTCTGCTTCAAAACAAAGTATGATCAATTTGGTAGATGAGACATTATCAGATCAAATCGTTGATGATTTAAACAATAATTTTAAAAGCTCTGTCTCAGCTGAAACACAACAAACATCATTAGATAATGTCTTTAAAGTAGTGGTCGCTATTTTAATAATCCCATTATCTGTTATCGGAATTTTATTTATCACTGTAACATTCATCATTATTTTTAGTGTTTCTAGAATAAATGTAAGAAAAGAAAGCGGAACTTACGGAATTTTTAAATCTATTGGTATGACCTCAAATACTATTAGATGGTCGATTACATCAGGAATTCTGTTTCTTTCATCACTAGGGACTATATTTGGGATTTTTATCGGTATTAAAGTAATACCCGTAGCTTTACAAAGTATTCTTTTAGAATACGGCTTACTTGAACTCCCCCTTGCGATAAACTGGCCAGTTAGTATTGGATTATCTCTTTTAAGTATTTTGGCCGCTTGTTTTGGTAGTTGGTTATCAACGAAAATAATCGCCAAAACCTCACCTCGAATTTTGCTCGTTGACTAAAAAATGCCCCCGATCTACTTAGGTAGTGGGGGCGATTATTTTCGTATAAGGATTGTCATTTTTAATTTATTCAATCCAACCTCCAACCGTTTCTTATAGATCATCCCAAAAAAGCCAAAGTTTAAAGAAGCGACAAACAATACTGGTTGGGCAATTTTCCGTGCGTTAAATGATGATAACATTATATAATAGAAGAAATTCAAACTAGATTAGATTGGATGTGATGACATGGAAACAATTCATATTCCTATCGATGCTGAACATATTATTAGTACCTCTAGTAAAGGGGATCAATCGAAATGGCGTATTGGCAACACGTGGGTCAAACAAAATGCACGAGGTTATGAGGGACAAGCAGAAGTATTAGCTTCCCTCATGCTTGAATGCTCAACTCTTGATCGCTCTAAATATGTCGTCTATCAGCCATGTATCATTCAGTTGGCTGACGGTGAACAATTTGATGGCTGCTATTCACTCGACTTTCGTGGTACAAAACAGGAAGTGACACTTGAGCGCTTGTTTGAAGCAAATTTCAGCTCTACTGACCCTATTACAAATAACAAAACACTTTCTACTAAAGAAAAATTCGAGCAGTTAATGGCACAGATTGAGCAGTATACAGGGCTCGTTGTACATCATCAGATTGCACAGCTATTCGCATTTGATGCCCTTATTCTAAATGAAGATCGGCATACAAATAACATTTTATTTTTATACGATCCAAAAGGAAAAACATGGGAGTTGGCACCTATTTTCGATAACGGGCTTAGCCTATTATCTGATGAAAAAGACTATCCACCTGGCAAACCTTTAACGATTTTAAAGCGAAAAGTAAAAGCAAAACCACTGAATTCATCTTTCACAAAACAACTTGCTCTTTATGAAGGACCACCCTTTATTGATAAGGAGAAATTAATAGCGACAATCGAACAATCACCGTACGATTTTGGACGTGCTAAGGACGTATTACTTTCACAGTTGCGTAATCCAGCTTTGAAACATTTATTCATAGAAGGAAGTGAAGCTATTGATTGATTACATGACTTTTGACGTGATGTGGATGGATGACATTATTGCAAATGTTGAGTTAAAACCGACTGATGGTGGCACACCATATGTCATTAACTATATTGAAGATTTTAACAAGCAATTTTCGCCGACGATGGAGGGGCATATTACCTTAGAAGAACTGGAACGTTGGCTAAAATGGCGAACCTTCCCCCCTACTCGGGTCAACGCAAAAGAATTACTGACTTCACTAGATATGCAAGCCTATAATCGTTGGGGCATCGTGCGTAAAACACATGGTGTAATGGCAGATGATGAGATTTGGATTCGATTTAAAGGCGAAACCCTCACACATCGGGATGTCTGCTTACGCAAGGATCTATACTATCCTGAGGAACCAAACTTTCTAGAATTTCAATAAGTTAACTGGGGTGATAAACCTCTTTAGTAAAATAAACCATTAAAAATTAAACGAGCTCTCAGACGTATTTTAAATCGAGTTGACGGGTGATTGCCCATCTTGATTCGTCTGGGAGCTCTTTAAGAAAACCTAGCATAAAACAGAGCCCTCATAGAATAGAGCAGTAAAAAGTATATGCCTATTGTTTTAAAAACGTGTATTTCAGAAAATTAATTTCAAAATACACGTTTTTTAATGCAACTTTTAATTTTCTTCAAAAATAAATAATTCGTTGACAGTAACCTGTAAAACAGATGCTAACTTAAAAGCTAAATGTAAAGTAGGATCATACTTTGCATTTTCAATAGCATTGACAGTTTGTCTTGAAACACCACAATATTTTGCAAGCTCATCTTGGGAAAGCTTTAATTGTTTGCGAACTTCTCTAATATTATTCTTCATTAGGCATACTTTCTTGAAAAGAATAATAAAGATACAAGATACACAATACATATGGTAAATAAGAAAATATACGGGCTCATTCCCAGATTAATTGCTTGCCCTGTAATACTGCGGTAAATATCTAAAATAATTTCAATGACTAAAAACCCAATAACAACACTGAAAGTATAAGTCATCGCTTTAGATTTAATATAATCTTGACGTTCATCTTGTCGTTTTGCGATAGAATACAGTGTAAAAATAATAATACCCATTGAGACTACAATCAAGCATAGAAATATAATAACAAAAATATTCATATCACTCACTCCTATTCTTAAAATGTAAAAAGTATTTGACACTCACAGTGTAATTCTTTTCCATTTCAATGTCAAACACTTTTTACATTTTCTCAGTGATGAATATAAAGATTTTCTTCCCTAAATAATCTTCCAAGGTAAACGGCCTTATTTTCTAACACAAGCAGTTGAACTTTTCATCTAAACTATCTGTTCCGTTATAACGTACCTTTAATCCTGCTAAGCAAGAACTTATCAAAATCATATGTGCACCTCTTTTTTAGCCATATCGTATAAGTAAAACTTTAGCCCATTAAAAGAGTCTGTCAATAGTTTTTACATGGCTTATGTTACTTCCTTGACCTACTCTATTATCTAATATTGATTTTTTAAAACCATTTTTTATAGGACAACCATTTCACTGGGTTGTGCTACTATTTTATTATCTATATTTTATTATGAATTCATTTCATCATTTAAAAAGGAGGAAAAAGACTTGGTTGAATTTACAATTTGTTTTCTTAAGAAAGGTGACCAAATATTATTGCTAAATAGGGATTTTCCAGAGTGGATGGGGGCTTGGAATGGTGTAGGTGGAAAGATTGAGAAAGATGAAACTCCACTGGCTGGTGCATTACGAGAAATTAAGGAAGAAACGGGCATTGTACTGAAGGATATTACATACAGAGGAAAAATAACATGGACCGATGGAATGACAGACTTTGGCTGTATGTACGCTTTTATTGCTGAATTACCGGAATCCTATCATTATGTGACACCGATTAAAGTTGCAGAAGGCATTTTAGATTGGAAAGATCTATCATGGATTTTCCATCCTAAAAATGTAGGAATAGCAGATTTAAAATATTACTTACCGCAAATGCTAGAAGAAACAGTTAACTATGAATACATATTTACATATAAAGATAGTGAATTGATTGATATAACGAGTACCCCATTAGTACTTACTGTCTAAATATATAACAAGCCTCGTAAACGCGACAGTAGCGTTTACGAGGCTTAGCTAATTATTTTCTTAGGGTTGCGCAAATCGCATTCTGCACATCGACCAATTCAATGTTGTTTTTTGAATTTCTTCATAGATGTTCCACAGCCTATCGACTACCCGTAATTCAACATTACGTTTAAACATCTCTTCAAATAAATTTGCTACTTCAAATTTAGCAATAGGATATTGTGTTGTTTCACTTGTATAATAACCAGCATTTTGATCCTGTAGTGTAAATTCGCGGATGTCAAACTCATATAAATAAAGTTTCGTATTTTTCATAGTCTCAAACCACTTGCTTTCAATTACGACAACATGTCCGCATGATGCTGATGCTATATAGGTCCGTTTATCCTGTTCGGTTGTATCGGTACCAATATGGTAGCAAACTCGCGGACAATTTCTAGGTGTTAAAAAATTAGGCAAGTATGTATCGTTGATTGCCCATACTAGACCTTTTTCTGGATCTAAATCTAGTCGATCAGGTAATCGTGGGTGAAATACTGTTATATCACTTTCCTCACTAACATGATAAATGCGCAAATGTTTCCCCTCCTTATTTTCTGAAATTCTGTATATTGATTCCAGCGTTTGACGTAACTGTTCTTGCCATACTACTTACTCATTTCAGTATAGCATTGTAACGTTACCTTTCTTGTGCATATTTATATTTTTCATTAACGGAAAAAAGAAATAAAGCCAGAAATCCCTAACCGGATTTCTGGCTTTTCTAATTTAAGGACTGGATTGAGTTTTGATAGGCAATGCATTGTCTAATGTGGTCTGTCGTTTAACAGTGATCTATCAGGACCCTGTTTGGCTTGCTAACGGACTTAGTAAAACAAAAATTGCTGCACCGACCATCGCTCCAAACAAGCTCATTTTCTTTTCCATCGTTATCCCCTCTTATTCCCTATGTGTCATAGAACGCTTGCATATAACACCCACAGAACAACAGAAATCGCTTTGGCTAGCATCTATCATTTTGAACTATAGTAAAAAACGTACAGGTTCCTCTAAATAGCCTGCCACACTACGCATAAATGCACCTACTGGCTCGCCATCAATAACACGATGATCAAATGTGCAAGACAGTGTCATGGAATGGCCAATTTGTATCGTATCTTCTACTACGATTGGCTCTTTCACAATTTTATGAAAGCCTAAGATTGCTACTTCAGGATAGTTAGTAATCGGCGTCGCAAATATCGCCCCGTCCTTTCCTGTACTAGAAATTGTAAAAGTACTACCTGTTAAATCTTCAACCGTTGCTTTTTTAGCAAGGACCCTTCCCAATAAGCTTTCTAGTTCTTCTGTAATTTCAAAAATACTTTTTTTATTTGCATGCTTTATCACTGGCACAAGTAGACCGTCTGAAGTAGCAACTGCAACACCAATATGAATATAAGGGAAAATCACAAGTGCTTTTTGATCTTCATCTACCTTGGCATTAAACTGCTCATGTTCCTGTAAAGCTGTCGCAACTGCCTTAATTAAAAAAGGTAAGTAAGTTAGTTTTTTGTCCTTCATTTCCGGCAGCTGTTGAACACTTTTCCTAAAAGCCACTAAATTCGTCACATTAATTTTTTCCATTCCGGTGCATAATACTGCTTTGGAAACGGCTTTTTGCATATTTTCAAAGATTGCTTTGCGTAAGCCACGAATAGGGATGATTTTATTTTCATTAGCTTCATCTTCACTATGTTTTGGCTTGTTTTGCACTAATGCTATCGCGGACGATGATTGTTTAGCATGTTCATCTAAATCACATCGCAACACCCGTCCGTTTGATCCACTTCCTTGTATTTCTTCAATATTAATGCCCATAGTGCGCGCTGCTTTTCTAACTGAAGGGGCCGCCTTCACCCTTCCTAATACCAAAAATTCAGTCTTTTCTTTCAGGATACTCTCCTCTTTTTTCTCTTCAAGCGGCTGTGTTTTCTGAGTTGGTGACGAATCTGAGATTTTACTAAATTGACAAAGCAGGCTACCTACCTTAATGGTATTTCCCTCCTCGCCTCCAAGCTCCTCAATCACCCCTGTAATTGGAGCTGTAATTTCTACTACGGCTTTATCTGTTTGAACCTCTACTAACGGCTCATTAATCGCTACTTTTTGCCCTTGCTTTACAAACCAGCCAACAATCTCAGCTTCATGTAAGCCTTCCCCTATATCAGGGAGTAAAAAATCATACATTACTATCCCTCCCTAATCTTTCATGACATTTTGTACTGCACTTACAATGCGCGCTACGGTTGGCATCCATTCTGCCTCAATGCTCGATACTGGGAACGGTGTATCATAACCTGTGACACGTAAAATCGGTGCGTGCATAGCATACATACAGTTTTCGGCAATAACTGCTGTGATTTCCGCCCCTACACCGCCTGTTTTTGCCGCTTCATGAACAACGACTAGTCTGCCAGTTTTATCTACCGACTGAATGATGGTTTCATAGTCAATAGGTGCGATTGTTCGTAAATCAATGATTTCCACAGACACACCCTGCCCTTGTAATTGCGCTACTGCCTGTTTAACCGTTACGACACTTGGACCATATGTAACGATGGTCACATGCTCCCCCTCTTGAACAATGGACGCCTTACCAATAGGCACTTCATAATATTCTTCTTGTACTTCCTCTTTTATCGTTCGGTATAGCTTCAACGGCTCTAAGAACAACACTGGGTCTGGATCTTTAATTGCCGCTGCGAGTAACCCTTTAGCATCGGAAGGCGTACTTGGCATGACTACCTTTAAACCTGGTGAGTGTAGAAACAATGCTTCTAAACTATCTGAATGTAATTCAGGTGCATGAATCCCTCCTCCGTACGGTGCTCTAACAACCAGTGGCACGGTAACTGTGCCTTCCGTTCGAGAACGAAGGCGTGCGGCCTGTCCTACCATTTGATCCATCGCCTCATAAATAAACCCTAAAAACTGTATCTCTGCTATTGGTTTAAGTCCTCTAGTGGCTAAACCTACTGCAGCTCCGATAATTGCAGACTCAGCAATCGGTGTATCAACTACACGCCTTTCTCCAAAACGTTCCATGAGCCCATCCGTCACACGGAAAACTCCTCCATTTTTTCCGATATCCTCACCGAGACAGAGGATTGTTTCATCATTTTCCATTGCTTGGGTTAAGCATGTATTGATTGCCTGTACTATTGTCATCTCCATCATTACACCTCTCCTCTTTCTTGCAATTGTCTTACTAAGTTTTGAGGCATTGTTTCATACGTTGCTCTTAGTACTTTTGGAATCGTGGTCTTATCGATTGTAAGTGCCTTTTCATAAGCTTTTAAAACGATTTCTTCGCAGTCATTTAACAGCTCCTCCTCTTGCCTCTCATCCCATAGCCCAGTAGTAATAATAAATTTTTTCATTCTTTCTATAGGATCATTTGTCAGCCATTGCTCAACTTCAGCTTGGTCTCTATATTTCGTAGGATCGTCTGCAGTTGTATGCGGTCCTTGGCGGAATGTAACAGCTTCAATCAGCACAGGCTCTCCATTTTTAGCTTTTTCTATAGCAAGCTTCGTTGCCTCATAAACTGCTAATACGTCATTGCCGTCTACTCTAATTCCTGTAATCCCATAAGCCAACGCCTTTTGTGCGATTGATTGGCTAGCGGTTTGTTTATGAATTGGATTACTAATTGCCCATTGATTGTTTTGAATAAAGAAAACCACTGGTAATTTATATACACCCGCAAAATTTAATGCTTCATGGAAATCGCCCTCAGAGGTACCTCCATCACCCATATAAGCAACCGAAACACTATCTTCCCCTTTATATTTACTAGCCCATGCTCCACCTACCGCATGTAAAAATTGCGCTCCAATAACGATTTGAATAGGAAAAATAGATAAATCAGTTAAATGCTGCCCAGCCATCTTACCCATTGTGTAACAAAAGAACTTATCGATAGGCATCCCGTGAACAAATGAAGCCGCAATATCACGGTAACTAGGATAAATCCAATCATTCGAATTCAATGCGTAAGCGCTTCCAACCTGTGCCGCTTCTTGCCCTCTAATTGGCGGATATGTTTTTATTTTACCTTGGCGTTGAAATTTCAATGCAATCCCATCAAAGATTCTTCCTTGTACCATATGTTTATACATTTCGATACATTGCTCATCTGTGGCAGTTCTTTTAAAGAAAGTTTCCGAAAGCGAACAATCTTCGTTCAAAACTGACGCGGTGTCAATTTTTAAACATGATTGATTTAACCACATTTCAACTCCGCCCTCTAAACATGACTGATTTAACCACATTTCAATTCCTCCCATATATCGTTTTTATAATTAATATCGTTATTTTAATTATAGGCAAGGAATCACCGTCACGTCATTAGCTAATTTTGTTTTTATTTAGCTTTTTTACACCTTAAACAGAATTATTTAAACAAACCAAATGTATACATCGTTGTCACATCACGTGCAATTTCCTCAATTGGAATGTCCGTTTTGCCCAAAATAATTTTCCATAAATACCGCTCTCCAATGTAATACAACGAACCCGCAATAACCTCCGCATGATAATTTTCATTGCGAATCAGCCCCAACTGTCGAACAATTTCTACGTTGGCAGACACCCTTTTAATAAATTGATCCGTGATTGATTCCCATTTCTCCTCAATTAACGGGGACACACCTTTTGCTTCATGAATCAATCTGAATATTTCCTTGTTTTCAACTGCCAAGGATAAGTAATTATATGTATTTTTAAACGTAAAATTAAAAGCCTCTTGCTTATTTTTCGGCGTATAATTTAGTTCTGCAATTTTATAGAATGGGCTCATGATATCCTCAACTAGAGTTGCCAAAACTTCCTCTTTCCCTAGGTTAAAATGAGAATAAATCGTCCCGTAACCTAGCTCTGCTTCCTTGGCAATTAACTTGATCGTCGTTTCCTTATATCCATTTGCTAAAAAAACATTTTTTGCCGCTACTAATATTTGTGCTTTTGTTCGCTCACGCTTATCCACCTAATATCCCCCCAAAATTTTCGTTTAACTAAACATAATGAAAAATTCCTTTTAAAGTCAACTTTTAGCTAATATTTATTCCAAAACCATCTATTTTACTAACCTTTCAATAAAAAAGTAAAATCCGCTGATTCTATTTCCTCATTCCCTCATAGAATAGTAATTACTTCTTTTGTGCACATTCTATTTTTTTATATCATGTAGATAGAGGTCGCCATCTTTAAGTAAAAACACAAGCCAGAAATCCCTAATCGGATTTCTGGCTTTTCTAATTTAAGAACTGGATTGAGTTTTGATAGGCAATACATTGTCTAAAGTGGACTGTCGTTTAACAGTGATCCATCTCCCACATAACATGACAATCAAGGCAAAAAAGACGATGACTCCTGCAAATACAAGAGCTGCTTTATAGCTACTATAAACTGCCACAAGCTGACCCGCGATAATTGGCCCTATAATTTGTCCAAAGGCATAAAATGTTGTTAACAATGATACTACTGGACCGCTTTGTGTTGGGAATAGCTGACGTGCATAAGACGTCGTTAACGTCACAATGCCTACAAATGTTAAGCCGAATAAAAATGACGATAATAATACGCTCCAAACTGTTTGTGAAAAGACTGGTAACAAGATGCCTAATACTTGCAATATATATGCGACAAACAATATTTTGATGGCAGAGAATTTTTCTAATAAAACAGTCCAAACAGGTGCCGACGGGATCGCCGCCACCCCAACAATGACCCAGCTATACGAAGAGTATGCTTGTAGTGAAGGAATATTATGAATGATATCCACTAAAAAAGTACCAGTGATAATATAGCCTAACCCTTCAAAGCCATATGCGACGATCAACCATGGCATAAAGCCCTTTGTCATTTTGGTATCAGAGGATTTTCCGGATTTCACACTATCCTGTACATGCAAATCTCGCCAAAGTATAAATGTTATCACTAAAAAAACAGCAGATAAAATCCCTAAGCCTATCCATGTACCTTGCCAAGCAAAACGTACTTCAATAGCAGGGACTAATAAACCTGAAATAGCAATTCCTAATCCGATACCACCAAATAAATAGCCTGACCATTTTGTAAGTGAATGCTTTGCTAAATAATCCATAACAACACTACATGTTAATACAAAAATAAGTCCCCCTGTAATGCCTGCAATCAGACGAAGCACAAGCCAAATACTATATATTTCAATGATTCCCATAAGAACAACAGAAAGGACATTCAAAACAACACTTAACAATAAAAAGTTTTTCTTTTGGCGATTGATAAATCCTGCCCACAAAGCGCCAATGAAATAGCCAATATAATTACTCGATGCCAAAAATCCTGCAACTTCAAACGAAAACCCAACATCATGACGCATAAATGGCAATATTGGCGTGAATGCAAAGCGGCTAATTCCCATTGCCACTACAAGTAATAGTACTCCTCCAAATAAAATTCCGATGTGCTGTCGATTCATCATGTCCCCCACCCCCTAAAAACTTTTTGTAATTAAAAGGATACAGAGTGAAAATTAATAAATCTAATATATAATTTATATAAAAGGATAAAAAATTCTTATAAGAGGTGGCATACATAATGAATTTACATGCTCTTAGATTATTCACAAAAGTTGCTGAGCTCAATAGTGTTTCTAAGGCAGCGCAAGCTCTAATGATTAGTCAACCTGCCGTTACCATTCAAATGAGAAATTTGGAAAAAGAACTAGGCTTAACGCTTTTAGAATCAAAAGGTCGAGGAATTACCTTAACACAAAACGGAGAATTTTTATTTAAACAGGCCCAGCGATTATTTGATTTAGAATTGGACATTGAAAATAAACTAGAGCAATTAAAAAACACAGGTAATGAAGAATTACAAATTGCTTCTACCCATGTTCCATCCCATTTCTTATTACCGAAATGGCTCGCAAAGTATAAACAAGCCTATCCGACAACTAATATCCACATAAAAACAGCTAATTCCCATCAGGTTATTGAAGAATTACTTCATTATAAAGCTGATATGGCTTTTATCGTAAAAGAGGATGGACATCATCCTGATATTAATTATCAATTTCTCATGAATCTCGATTATTGGTTTATCGTCCCATATGGTCATCCGCTGGCAGATCAGAAAGTGACATTAGCGGAATTAATGCAGCAGCCATTTGTTTCACGAGAAGATGGTAGCTCTACGAAAGAATATTTAAACGCTTTATGCAAGGTTCATAAAATCCCACCTCCAAGAGTAGGGCTACAATTGGACGGCATCAATGAATCTATTTATGCCATTGCTGCTGGATATGGTACGATGCTAGCTCCATCCATAGCAGCTTCTAGCTTTATTCAGCGACAGCAAGTAGCGCGAGTTTTTATAAAAGACATCGAAATTCAGCGCCCTATTTATCTTTGCACACGAAAAAATGAACAAAATACCTCTTCGACCTTTAATACTTTTAGTAACATCATCAATGACTCAATTTCATAACAGTCTGTTTTCAAAAGTTTGAACTGCACAAAATTACTGTGTTGCTAATCCCCAAGGAGTCGCCCAGCCTCCACTCCAATCAACCGCATCACATACATTTCAATAATGTCATCCACACCGTTTAATACATCTTCGGCTCATAGCAACAACTACTATAGTAGCCATTTGTTAAACAAAGTATTGGCTAGTACTAAATAGCATTTGTCAATGCACAACCTCCTATTGAGATTGTGCATTTTTTATTTAGGCTGTTTTCTCAAAGATTGTTGCTTTCAAAGGTTCGCCCTTTAGTCCGGTACCGTAAATTATTACCACCACGTATCTCCCTGCTCCAACTCCCTGCTATCAAAAACATAAGAAGAAAATTCGGGATTAATATCTTTTTTCAAATCAAAATAGGGTTTCTAAATCTATACTGAACTTCAATAATTAGGTATAATCGTAATAAAGAATTGTATTTTGGAGGTATAAATGGCATTGAAATTAAGTTTTGAAAATAAAGTGAAAAATAATGATGTAAAAACAATGATAGGGTTTCTACTCATTTTTTACTTTGTATGGTCAATCAAAGAATTATGGTTAATCGAATACATTTATTCGTTCGGTGAAATAATCTCGCCATTATTAGAGGCATTGGTTAAAGGTTTCGTTTGGATTGTTCCAACTTCGTTATACATAAAATATTATTTACATACTAATCCATTTGACTACTTAAAAATGAACGTTAATGTTAAGAAAGGTTTATTTTGGGGAGTAATTCTTTCACTGTTAGTTGGCTTATATTTTACTTCGGAAACTTATATAATTAATCAGCAATCATTTCAATTTTCATTATCCTTTGACGATTACCTTAATGGTTTTCTTATGGCAGGGCTTGCCGAAGAAATTGTTTTTAGGGGATTGATTTTACAAGAGATTAATAAAAAAATGACTTTTTGGAAAGCAAATATTATAACAGCTTTATTATTTTTAGTGGTTCACTATCCAATTTGGATTTACGATGAAAAAATCTTTCATTTTGGGACGCATTTATATGTTCTTTTTCTCGGCTTACTCTTTGGGTTTGTGTACAAAAAGACCGGTTCAATATGGTCGGTTATTATATTGCACGCCTTTCACAACTTTTTCGTAACCATTATTTAATGAATAAAACAAGTAATAAATTTTATTCACGTAACTGGGCCCTTCTAAAAGTAAGTTGAGACGCTTTTTTAATTAAGGGTTCTTTAGTTAAGGCTGTTTTCTCAAAGGTTGTTGCTTCTCGATTGGCTACCTTCTTCAACTAAAGCACTACACTACATTGAAGAAGCCTCTCACACCACTTATATTTTTCCCTATTTTACCATTCATGTTACAATCATCCTTAAAAGGAGGGGTGTTTTTGAAAAAGATAATTGGATTAAGTTCTATTCTATTCGCTGGTATCACATTATCCGGATGTTCAGATATAATAGAAGATCCCAATATTGAAATTGCTATTAAACGAGAAACTGGAAACGGAAGTATTGAATTATTAACACCAAAGATTACAACAAAAGATAATCAATTAGAATTTATGACTGAGGGAATTGATGAAAATAAAGTAACCTTTATTAATGTTGCCAATAAAACAGTATTTGAACAAAAAATAAAAAATGATGAATCCTACAAACTTAATATTATGGATATCAAAGATGCTCATAGGACGGACTACAAGCCCAAAGTTCAACTTTGGCAAACTATAGATGATACTGAAGATGGAGATATAGTAACCTTTAAACAAGTTAGATATACAGTTGAAAAAGATTAATTTTATAGTTTGATGAACAAAAATAAACCCAAATACTATCTTCTTCAACTAAAATAGAAGCAGTTAGTTGAATAGCAACAATCTTTACGAAAACAGCCTTTATTTAAAATATTTTCAGAAATTTCTGTCCCACCCTCTTTTATTTTGTTATACTAGAGCAAAAAAGTAGGGATTAAAATGATATACGACGTAATTGTAATTGGTGCAGGATCGATGGGGATGGCTGCAGGCTATAATTTAGCGAAAGCAGGCAAAAATGTCTTGATGCTTGATGCCTTTAACCCACCTCACGAAGAAGGTAGTCATCATGGAGAAACTAGAATTATTCGCTTTGCGTATGGTGAAGGAGCTAGCTATGTACCTTTTGTCAAAAGAGCGGGTGAGTTATGGAAAGAGCTTGAAACGTTAACGGATGAAGCCTTATTCTTACAAACAGGCGTAATAAATGTCGGTGAAGAAACCCATTCTTTTATTCAAAATGTAAAAACTAGTGCAGAGCTCTATGATTTAACATTAGAACAGTATTCTGCGACCGAGGCAATGGCGAAATGGCCTGGATTAGCCTTACCTGAAAACTTTGTTGCTTGCTTTGAGCCTACTGCTGGTGTCCTTCGTGTTGAAGCCTGCATTAACGCTTATAAAAAATTAGCCCTTGAGGCAGGAGCAACCTTACATACAAATGAAAAAGTGCAGAACATCAAAGCTGGAGACATTGTACGTGTTCAAACAGCAAATAATATATACGAGGCTAAACATTTAATTGTGACAGCTGGTGCTTGGGCAACTGAGTTACTACAAACAATGGACATCGCCATTCCTGTTACACCGACGCGAAAAACATTTGCATGGTTTGAGGCAGAGGAACAGCTTTATTGTGAAGATATTTTCCCGGCCTATTGTTTTGAATTTGCTGATTCCGCATACTATGGTTTTCCCAGTATTGATGGAGCTGGCCTAAAACTTGGCAGACATGATGGCGGTGAGGCTATCAATCCAAATGATCCGCTACGCCCATTCGACGAACAGGATACAATAGACTTACAAAACTTTATCGATCGTTTTATGCCTCAGCACGGTGCATTGAAATTCGGAAAAACATGCAAATATTCGATGACTCCAGATGAAGATTTCATTATTGATTTTTTACCTGAGCATCGAAATATTGTCATTGCAGCGGGCTTCTCAGGACATGGTTTTAAATTTAGTAGCGCGGTTGGTGAAGTTTTAGCTGATCTTACCCTACAAGGAAAGAGTAAACAGGACTTGTCTCTATTTAAACTAAATCGTTTTACGAAATAAAAAAATATCCAAAGGAATTTGTCTCAATAGTTAGTGAAGACAAATTCCTTTTTCTTAAGAACTAAATAAAACGGAGCTATATATAGAAGCAAAAAATCTGCTGTTGTAAAATCTAAGTCGCTTTACCCTTTCTGCATTACATAATAACCCTCTCAATTATCTACAATTTATACCCCCTTCTCTTTTAAGTACCTTGAAATATTCCGTTTTCAGTATATAAAACACTTCCCTCTTTAAATCTATGTATGGATTGTATCCCTTTCGAGACTGAAATTGGGTATAATGCATTATAAATAACATTTCATAAAAAATAGTCCATTTTGATTAAGGGAGGGTAATAAGTTGATAAATATTTTAGTAGTGGACAATCATGAAGCTGTTGGAGAAGGTATAAAATTATTATTAGAACAAGAGGTAGATTTCCATGTCACAGTTGTAAGAACTGGTGAGGAAACTTTGAATGCCCTCTCCCAACAAACATTTGATATATTTTTATTTGATGTAAACATGCCCTTTTTAAATGATCAAGGATTAGTAAAAAAAGTGGAACAATTAAATGCTGAAGCAATTAAAATTATCTACACAGGCTACGACATTGAACCTTTTTTCAATATTTTAATAGAATCAGATGTTTCTAGCTTTGTTAGCAAAACAGCCTCTAAGGAAAATCTTATTATGGCAATACGCTCCGCTCTAGATGGGAATGCCATGATACCAGTGAAATTATTACGACAATTAAAACTAGTAGAAAGCCAAAAGAACAAAATGGAAATAATGAATCAGTTCATTCAATATGACCTCAAAAAAAATGAACTAGCAGTGCTTAAATTAGTGGCTGCTGGTAAGACAAATAAACAAATAGCAGAAAATTTATTTGTTAGTTTGCGTACAGTCGAATATCGTTTAACAAAGATTTTCAAAAAACTACAAGTATATTCAAGAATAGAAGCTGTTGAAAAAATCAGAAAAATAGGCTTGTTATAAAAATAAGTAATCGAATGATCAACTGACTTTTCTATTCATAAAACCGCAAAAAAATACAGTGCTAACCATCAAAAATCTTGTGGTCATATTGTGGTTTATTTGTGGTTATGAAGTACAATCATGATAGAATGAATAAAAGTCATTGGTAAAAATTCGGGTTTATATTTGACTAAATAATAAAAAATATACCACCACTTTATGTTGCTTTGGGGTACACAAAAGTTTGTCTTACCTATAGAAAAAATTCATAACTCGAAAGGTTGCTCCGTAAGCTTATAGTGATTGGATTAGCTATGTTTCTTACATTGATAATTCAAAAAGTTTCAAGTAATACTGGAATAATAAACAACAACTCCTTAACTTTAGATTTTAAAGTTATGTAATAATAAGTATATGCATTACTGGATATTAAAAATTTGTATACCTTTATTTCGCAGAGAGAGTAGTGTGAACTACTCTCTTATTTATTTTACTCAATCAAATTGCGCTAGAACGGTTTAATTATCCCCAATATGCTAAAGAGCGTTTCTTCATCGCTTCTCGGTATTGCTCTGTGGAGATTGGCAATGCTGTATTTGTTTGATAATCCATAATGACACCATATTTTCGAACAACATCCATTTGATTAATTTCTCCTTTGTTATACATCTGCTCAACTTCTATTGGATCTGTTTCCAGCCATTTATGACGATTTTTTCGAATATAATCGCGTTCTTTTAATGTTGCAGCCATATCAATTTCGAAGGCATCTATATCACGGTCAATTTCATGGATGACTACGCCATAATCAAGTTTTGCTCGCTCAAGCGAAACATATTCATCTATCACGTCCTCTAAAACAGCGTTTACATCTCGTGCTAATGGGTCACCTAAGCCACCACCTCCTGCTGAGGGACGTGTAAAGGAATCTCCATTCTTCAACTCGACATTGGAGAAAATCGTGCCTAAAAATTTTTCATCCTCTTTATTTGGATTTAAAATTGCTCCCTGCGCGATAGAAGGTAGGCCGCCCATAATCCCCCATGTAATGGAGCGAGAACGATCACAGCAATAGGACATCACTGTTTGGTTTACATTCGTTAAAACGCCTCCCTTTTCTACACCACAGCCGCCACGGTATTTACCTGGACCAGCTGAATCTATCATTATTTCATGCTTCGTTGTAACAACTGGGGACAAACGCTCTTGCCCTTCACACGGCTGAACACTCAAACCTACCCCGAACACTGGTGAGGTTGTATTCGCGCCATCACGGTCAATACGTCCACCATGACCACCAGCCATCCAGTCATACCACATAAAATATTCACTACTATCTCTCCGCTGATCATATCCACCTATTAATAAATACTCTAAATTAAATGAACATGCGATCGCGCGTTCAGGCATAATATTCGACCATAATTCGAAGCAGGCATTCATAATTTTTTCAAACGCGCCTGAACAATAGCCAGAGACAGCTACTGGGCTAGGTGCATTGACGACAGAGTTTTCAGGAAGAAATATTTTCACAACACGATAAAATCCTGAGTTCAGCGGAATATCCGGGAAAAATGTTTTGGTTCCTGCATAAGTGCCAGAAAGTGCTGAGCCAAAGCCTGCATTTAAAAAACAGCTAATATAAGGATGTGAATCGCTTAAATCATAAGCTATTTCATCCTCCGTAATGGTCATTTTCACACGAATCGGGATGAGGCCATCTCCTACTTGCGGATCCATATCGATATAGTCCACTGTTTCCCATTGTCCTTTTGGTAAAGCTTTAATTTTCGCTCGCATTAATCTCTCTACATAGTTTTGAACTTCTTCAAAGGCTACTAGCACTGTATGAATGCCGTACTTTTCAATCATTTCTTGGAGCTGTTTCTCTCCAACTTTTGCCGCTTCCACTTGAGACCTTAAATCTCCTATACGTTCTTCTGGAATGCGCATATTCATGACAATAATCTTCACAACATCTGTTAAATATTGACCTTTACTATAAATGCGGACAGGTGGGATACGAAGCCCTTCCCCGTAGTGTTCCTTAGCTGTAATATCAAAGGAACCTGGATTAGAGCCACCGACATCTGCCCAGTGACCATTTGTTTGCATAAGTGCAATCAGTTTATCATCATGGAACACTGGTGAAATTACACGTACATCACTGAAATGTGTTCCTCCACGATAAGGATCATTTACTAAAAATACATCACCTGGATGAATGTCATCAGCGAAATCCTCTAAAACAGCTTTTGCAGTTAAATGTAATGTCCCTACATGTACGGAAATATCTTGCGTACCTTGCATAACGGTATTCCCCTGTGCATCACATAATGCACAGCTAAAGTCTCGATTATAAATGACAAACGAATAACATGTACGTAGCATTTGTTCAGCCATTTGATCGACTAAATTCACAAAACCGTTTTTTAACACTTCAAATGTTACTGGGTCTAGATTTTGGACCTTATGATGTGTCTCCAATTTCGTTGTACTCATAGCCAATTCCTCCTTATCGCGTATTAGTTCACCGTGATAATAATATTTTTATAGGCATCTACTTCCGCAGTAAACCCTGGTGGAATAACAGTCGTCGTATCTAGCTGATCGATAATGGCAGGACCAGCAAATTGTGTATAAACGGGTATTTTATCGCGATTATATACGTTTGTTTCAATATATTTACCCTCAAAATAAACAGGACGTGTTTCTTTAAAAGCATCTTCAAGTGAACCTTCAGAAACATATTGAGGGAAATTAGGTTTTGGTACTGTGCCTATAGCTGTTACACGTAAGCCAAATATTTCTATAGCTTGATCCTTATCAGAAAATGCAAATTCTCGTTCATGTTCTTGATGGAACGCTTCCAAAATAGCATCTAAGGAAGTGAATTGATCGGATACGAGAACAGCAAGAGATCTCCATTGTCCCTTATAACGAAGATCTATATAATTCGTTAATGACGATGTGTTCTCTGCTATTCCTTCCTCTTCTAATAATTCTCTTGCTTCTTCCCGCAATTCACTAAATTGATTTGTCAGTTCCTCTACACTTACTTCATCTAGTTTTTTTACATACGTTTTAGAAATATCATGGCGCACATCTACAAGTAGGCACCCCATTGCTGCTGCAACACCTGGATGCGTAGGAATAATGACTTTTGGGATATTTAAATCTTTTGCCAAATAGGCTCCGTGTAATGGTCCCGCACCACCAAAAGCTACAAGCGCGAAATCACGGGGATCATAGCCTCTCCGTACTGATATTAATCGAACTGCATCACTCATATTGGCATTTGCAACTTCTATAATGGCACTTGCCGCTTCCTCAACCGTTTGATCGAATGCATTGGCGATTTTGTTCACAGCCTCACTAGCTGCCTCTTTGTTTAACTGCATCGTTCCATCTAACAAATCCACACCTAGACGTCCTAACACTAAATTTGCATCTGAGTTAGTGGGCTCAGTGCCTCCTCGGCCATAGCAAGCTGGACCTGGTACTGCCCCTGCACTTTGTGGTCCATTTCGTAAAGAACCGCCTTCATCTTTCCAGGCGAGGCTACCTCCACCGGCTCCTATTGTTAATATTTCAATGCTAGGGAAACCAATTGGATAGCCATATTCTATCGACCAATCCTTTGTGATTCGAATATCTCCCTTATACATCAGTGAAATATCAGTACTTGTACCACCCATATCTAAGCCGATTGCATTGTCAAATCCGCATAACTTTGCGATATGCTTACTTGCAATTGCTCCAGCAGCTATCCCGGAACTTGCCAATCTAGCAGCATAGCGGGGTACTGTACTTGAAGTCATAACACCTCCACCAGAATGTAAAACTAATATTTCATCGTCATAACCTTTTTTCTGCATTTCAGTGCTTAACTTACTAATGTAATTACTCATAATTGGTCCAAGAACTGCATTGATAATAGTTGTACTCATACGCTCATGCTCAAAAATTTCCGGAAGCACCTCGCTGGAAATACAAACATAGACATCCGGTAATTCCTCTTTTAAAATTCCTTTGACTTTCGCCTCATTTTCCCCGTTCACATAGGCATTAATGAAACTCACGGCAATGGATTCTGTTCCTCGACGTTTTAATTTTTTTGCTAATAAACGAATTTCCTCTTCATCAATAGCTTGAAGAATATTTCCTTCATAATCTATTCGTTCTGTCACTTCAAATCGATCACGTCGTTGAATATAGGGCCTCGCAGTATCTTTATACGTATCCCAAATATCTTCTTTCGTCCCTCGTCGGATTTCGATGACATCTCTAAAGCCCTTTGTCGTAATAAGAGCTGTTTTTGGCAGCTTGCGCTCAATTAACGCATTCGTTCCAACTGTTGTACCATGAGAAAAAATTTTAATATCCTTGCCATTTAATTCTGCTTTTGCTACTCCATTTAAAATTCCTTGCTCTGGATTTGAAGGTGTAGACGACGTTTTTGTAACAAATACTTCTCCCGTCTCTTCATTAAAAACAAATACATCCGTAAACGTTCCACCGACATCAATTGCTAAACGACTTTGTGCCATAGCTCTACCTTCTTTCGTTTAATAAATTTTAAAAAGGCAAAAACGCCTTTGCGGTTGTTCACATCGTGTTACTTTGCTTTCATCAAAACGTATTTTTGAGTATAAAGTTAATGCCTCGAGCGGATGCCCCAGATTTTTTTATGTTATCGCGTACAATTCAAGAAAAATCTGGGTCATTACACCGAGGCATATGTGACATTTATTTTTTTGTCTTCTATTTTAAATTTCTTGCATGATAAACTTTTTACTCACTTTTTGTGCTAATCGTAATTGTTTTAAACGTTGTAAAGAACTCTTTCGCTGCCTGCCCCTGTTCACGGGCACCGGTACTTGAGTTTTTCATTCCTCCAAACGGTGCTTGAGGCTCTGCTCCACCCGTTTCATCATTAACCTGCACAAGTCCTACTTCACTACGGTTAATAAAATCAAATGCTTTCGGAATGTTATTAGTATAAATAGAAGCACTCAATCCAAAATTAGAATCATTCGATAATCGAATCGCTTCTTCATAATCTTTTACTTTGATGACCGCTAAAACTGGTCCAAAAATCTCTTCATGGGCAATCGACATCTCATGAGTTACATTCGTAAAAATTGTTGGGTCAATATAGTATCCTTCTAATATACCTTTTGTAGGACCACCGCCAAATACTAGCTCTGCTCCCTCAACTTTTGCTTTCTCAATGGCGGATAATATGGAATCATATTGTCCTTTAGATGACACAGGTCCCATCGTGACACCAACTTCAATTTTTTTGGCTTCCTCAATTAACTGCTCTACTACCTTTTCATAAACCGCTTCCTCAATGTAAACTCGACTAGTTGCTGTACAACGCTGTCCAGTCTGCTTCATTGCACCATCAATCGTTAGTTTTGCAGCTTGATTGATATTGGCATCAGCTAAAATGATCGCTGCATTTTTCCCTCCAAGTTCAAGCTGAATTTTTTTATTAGTCGATCCAGCAGTATCTAAAATACTTTGCCCTACACTATTTGAGCCTGTAAATGTAATCGCCTTTACTTCTGATGCCTCCAATAATACCTGCCCCACCTTTGAACCGCGACCTTGTACGACATTTAATACGTTTTTTGGTAAACCTGCTTGTTGAAATAGTTCTCCAATCAATTCACCAGTTAAAGCGCTTTCAATAGAAGGCTTCCAAACAACCGTATTGCCGTACACTAATGCAGGTGCAATTTTCCATAGAGGAATAGCTACAGGGAAATTCCAAGGAGTTATGGCAGCAACGACACCAAGTGGTACCCGTATTGTGTACAATAATTTCGCTTCATTGGCAGAAGGTAACACTTCACCTGTTGCCCGCATTCCTTCTTGTGCAAAATAACGTAAAATGGAAGCGCCACGTTTAACTTCACCAAGCATTTCATTTTTCGTTTTACCCATTTCACTCGAAGCTATTTCAGCTACTCTATCAATATTTTTCTCAAGCAAGTCTGCTGTCACGCGTAAAATTTCTCCACGCGCAACAGAAGACGTATTTTTCCAACCTTCAAATGCTTCCTGAGCTGCAACGATAACGTCTTTCGTTTCATCTATAGTCAAAAGCTCAACTTTGCCAATACATTGAGATGGTTTCGCTGGATTAAATTGTTCTCGTATTTCTCTAACGATAGTTGTCATAAAACTCCTCCTTCAAATTATGAATTTTTACGTTGACATTACTCTTTTTCAACAATTGTTTTACGTATATGCTCAAATGTCTCGTCTAAAATACGTAACATTTCATCTAGCTCTACTTTTGATAGAATGAGAGGTGGAGAAAAAACAACTGTATCTTGATCATACGTAACTGTTCGTAGAATCAATCCTCGTTTCATCGTTTCTTGTACAAAAATTGGACTAAGAGGAGACTCAAACAATTCACCCGTCTCACGGCTCTTTACTAATTCAATGGCTCCAAGTAATCCAAGAGTACGCACGCGTCCGATAAAACTATATTTTTCTTGCAGTGCTCGGAATCCTTCTAACATGGCATCGCCCATCTTTGCAGCATTTTCAACGAGATTTTCACGCTCAAGGATTTCTATATTTTTCAACCCAACTTGACAAGCGAGTGCATGACCGCTGTAAGTATATCCGTGCATTAATGTCCCTTTAGAAAGTTCACAAAGATCTTGATGCAGCTTTTCGGATATCGCCACACCACCAAGTTGAACATAACCACTCGATACTCCTTTAGCGAATGACATCATATCTGGCACTACCCCGTAATGTTCCATACCGAAAAATTTACCTGTACGACCAAACCCGGTAATGACTTCATCTGCAATGAATAAAATACCGTACTCATCACAAATTTTTCGCACTTCTTTAAAGTAATCTTTTTGTGGAATATTAACCCCACCTGCACCTTGTACAGGCTCAGAAATAAATGCTGCCACAGTCTCAGGGCCTAACGCTTCAATCGTTTCACGTAAATTACGTACGGATTCGCTGTATACATAGTGGAAATCAGGTGCGTGCGAATTCGTAAAGTCACGAAATGCCTGTAAACCTGTCGCATTTGTAGCACCCATTGCTACACCGTGGTATGAATGGGTACGTGAAATAATTTTTTGGCGCTCTGGCTGTCCTTTTAGTAACCAGTAATGACGTGCTAATTTAATTGCTGTATCGTTCGATTCTGAACCTCCAGAAGTGAAAAATACAGTGTTTAAGTCTCCAGGAGTTAAAGAAGCAATTTTCGTCGCTAAACGAATAGCCGGTTCATTGCTAAACGATGCGAAGCAGGAACTAAATGCTAATGTAGAAATTTGCTCCTTCGCCACTTCGGCAATTTCTTTACGACCATGCCCAATATTTACATTCCATAAAGAAGACATCCCATCAATGTAGATATTTCCTTCTATATCTTTTAAATAAATGCCATTGCCCTCTGTAAAAATGGCTGCTGGCCCTTGTGTTTGTTGTTGCTCAATCGACGTTGTTGGGTGTAGAAAATGTTTTTGATCTAACGTCTTTAACTCTTCTTTTAGTTGAACTGTCATAAATACCAACCTCTTTTCGTTTAAAATTTCATTCATTTTTTTAGTAGCAATTCTCATGCCAACTGATGAAAAAAATTTTTTTAACGAAAAAATATTGCTACATTTTCATAATGTGTGATTGATTTCCGTTCCGGCTGGGCGCTTTCCTGGGGGCGTCCGATGAGCCGCTTCGCTGCGCTGCAGGGTCTCATCTGTGACGCTAATCCCCAAGGAGTCGCCCAGCCTCCACTCCAATCAACTTATATACATGGCGTACGTTTTAACAAATAATATCCTAAAATTTTAGTGGTGAATCGTTATTGCTGCTTCACAAAAACTACTCAAAAAGGAAAAGGGACGCTTTCTTGTTTGAAAATGTCCCTTTTCTTCTACATCAATTAAATTAAAATATTAATGGCATTCCATCATTTTCTTTGTATTTATTAGCGAGTATTGCAATGTTGCAACTTATTGTGCATGAATGAAATTTTGATGCAAAAATACATCACTAATCCTCATATGAAATTTGTTTCGTTAATTGGAATTTTTGTATTTTACGTACTAATGTTGACTGATCACAGCCAAGTGATTTAGCAGCTTGCCTAATACTTGGATATTTAGATAGAGCTTCTTTAATAATCTGCTTTTCAAACGCAGCTACTTGCTCCTTTAAAGTACCACTGAACCTCGGAGTTACAACCTGTTCCTGGATGCTTTGTAGTTCTATTGGATTTTCTAGATCACGTATAATAGTTGGGTTACTATCTAACTCTTGTTGCACAATTAATGCTGTTATTTCTGGCTGCGTTGCTAGTAAGCAAATACGCTCCACCATATTTTTAAGTTGACGTACATTGCCTGGCCAATCATAAGATTCTAAAATTTTCATTGCAGATGACTCAATTGTCCGATGGATCCCATATTTTTCTTCAACAATAGCCAAAAAATGGTTGACTAGTGGGATGATATCTTGGCGACGATGTCTTAAAGGAGGAATTTCAATCGGGATAATATTTAAACGATAATATAAATCCTCTCGAAAATTACCTTGCCACACCATTTCTGCCAAATTTCGGTTTGTCGCAGCGATTATACGTACATCTATAGGAATAGGCTTTCCACTACCTAGACGCTGAACCTCTGATTCTTGGAGTACACGTAATAATTTCGCCTGTAGTAATACGGACATCTCTCCAATCTCATCTAAAAACACTGTACCACCTGACGCAATCTCAAATAACCCTGCCTTACCACCTCTTGACGCTCCCGTAAAGGCTCCTGCTTCATAGCCGAAAAGTTCAGATTCTAACAAATTCTCAGGGATTGCACTACAGTTAATCGTTAAAATTTGCTGATCATGACGGCGGCTATTTGCGTGAATAAGCTTTGTTATCTCTTCTTTACCTACGCCCGATTCACCACCAATTAATACAGTAGAATCTACCTCTGCAACTCTCATAACACGCTCTACAACCTGCATCATTGCTGAAGATACAGCAATTAAACTACTTTTTGTATTTTCTTTATTATGTAAGGCATGTAGCTTATTTTTAAAATTCTCGTTTTGAACTTCTAATTTTTTTACTTCTTTCTCTAACAGTTTTAATTGTGTCATATCACGAGTAATAGCAACTACATATTGTAATTCGCCGTATTCATCAAATATCGGTTTACCTGAAACTAAAAAGCATTTGCCATTAATGAACGTCTGCAAAATAGTTACTTTTTCTTTTGATTCAATTACTTTCATCGAAATGGAATCACTCATTAATCCTTCGGCGATGACATCTTTTGCATATCTCCCCATTAAATCAATGCCAACAATTTCGATATCAATATCATTTTGAAATAAAATTTTGCCATCGCTATCACATACTGTAACGCCATCGGATATGGAGTTTAACACTTTAATTGACAACGGGTTCATAAAGTCTATATAGCTATACTGCATGAATGGTTTGACATGAAACAAGCTACCTTGCGAAGTCTCTATTACGTGAATAAAATAGCCTTCTACATCAAAGGTTTCTATTCCTTTACTATATTTCTTCATTATTTTTTCAAGAAGCTCTATTTGGATATCACTTTTAATCATTACATCATCATTTTTTACAATAAAAAAATGTTCCTCTTTATGTAGTTGAGTTATCGACAACTAGATCCCTCCCTCTTGAACTTTAAAGGCTTTTTCATACAAAAAAATTCGCTCTTTCTACGGGGCATCTGGAAGCCTAAAAGGGTTAAAGTATCCTTTAAGTTCTTTCATGGCTTGATATCTCGCAGAAATATCGCGAATTTTTTGTATTTTTATAATATTCTACTCTGATGCTAGCTTTTCCTCTATTTGCTCCGCTGGTCTTGTCGACAGCTTTCGCATAATCATGAACAACACAACTGAGCCAATTAATACAAATGTACTCAAATAGAATTGTGAACGTAAGGATTCGATGAGAGCTTGACATAAATAAACGACTGTTAAAATACCAATTGTCACATACGATAAATATGGAAATAGCCACATTCTAATCGATAATGGCTCATCTGAAACTTTGTCGTAATAACGGCGGAAACGAATTTGTGAAATAGCAATAAAAATATAAACAGCAATCATTAATCCCCCAACGCAATTACCTAAAAAGTAGAAAATGACTTCAGGTGAAATGAAGTAAAGCATCGCACAAATATACGCTACTACTGTACTACCAATAACAGCTGGTACAGGCACACCTCGACGATTTTTTATTTGCGAGAATATTTTTGGTGCATCGCCTTGACGCGACATTTCAAGTAACATTCGTGAACTTGTATAAAGAGCAGAATTTAAAACTGAGATTAGTGAAATAAAAATGACGATTTGAATAAGTTGAGCAGCAATTGGAAGCCCTGCCATCGTTAAAATATTTGCATAAGGCGCGGACAATATTTTTGAATCATTCCAAGGGATGATTAAAACCATAATAGCTACTGATCCTACAAAAAATAACCCTAATCGAAAGACAACGTTGCGAATGGCGCGGACAATATTTTTCGCTGGATTTTCAGACTCTGCTGCCGCAATGGCTGCAACCTCAGCACCACAAATCGAAAATATAACAAAGACAATTGCCGTAAAAATTGGGACAATACCATTCGGAGCAAATCCACCGAATTCCGTTAAAATCCCTAACCCCTTAGGTTCATAATTTGGCCAAATTCCTAAAATCATAGCTATACCAACAACTAAAAATACAATAATTGCCGTAACTTTAACGAAGGACAACCAATATTCAAATTCACCAAATGATTTTACTGAATAAATATTAACAATTGTCATCAATAATGTTATACCTACGCTTCCGAGCCATGTTGGTATCATCGGGAACCAATTATGCAGCATTCCCCCTATGAGTGCCGCTTCTAACCCCACAATAAATACCCAGCTTGCCCAATAAAGCCACCCTACTGTAAACCCTGCCCATGGGCCAATATATTTCCCAGCATAGGAAGCAAATGAGCCTAGCTCTGCCGAACCTCCTGATTTCTTTCCTAATACTATTTCTCCTGATGCCATTTCCCCAACCATTTGCATGATCAGAACTATGAGCATGCATGCAATCGCATATGAAATCACCGCCGCAGGACCGGTACTTAAAATATTTTTCCCTGTCCCTACGAAGAGTCCTGTACCAATAACCCCTCCAATGGAGATCATTGTAATATGCCGTGTTTTCAATGATTTTTGCAAAGCCCCCATTAAACCACCCCTTTGTGTTATGTAGACATTTACTAGCCCCTTTCTTCTATTTCAATGTCTATCGTTTAATGAGCAATTATGATGCCAAACCTATTCAATTATTAAAAATTTCAAAAAATTATCAATCTGTACATCTTTTGTTGTTATTTAAAAATTGTCTTATCACCCAAAATTGTTGATAACATTTTATAAAACATAGTAATTTTTGTTGATTGGAGTGGAGGCTGGGCGACTCCTTGGGGATTAGCGATAGAGGAACGAAAGCTAAAAGCATCACATCCTGTGATAACGCCTTCGTGACCAACATCGGTGCTGCTGACGCTTCGTTAGCACTACGCTTTCGCGCAAAAGACATCTGTTGTTGGCCCGAGACCCTGCAGCGAAGCGAAGCGGCTCATCGGACGCCTCCAGGAAGCTCTGCTCTGCGCGAAAGCGAAGCGACAGCAACAAAGCGCCCAGCCGGAACGGAAATCAACTTCACGTTAGGTGAGGAGCCTTTACAAAAATCTATGAATCTTTTCATATGCGTTTTTCAAATTTTGATGCAAAAATACATCATTAAAGTTTATTTACATCATCTATCCATATACACGATTAAATGAACTCATAATATTCATCTCTTCCCTGTACTTCGCTACTGTCCGTCTGGATATTTGGATACCTTCAGCACATAAAGTATTTGTAAGCTGCTGATCAGTTAATGGTTTTTGTTTATCTTCTGTCTCAATCAATTGTTTGAGCCGCTTTTTAATATACATAATAGAATCCATTTTTCCAGAAATATTCATTACTCCTTTTGTAAATAACGATTGTAAAGCATATACGCCATGGGAAGTTTTTATATATTTTCCACGCACTGCCCGACTAATCGTTGATACATGTAGACTTAAAATGTCCGCTATATCTTTTAATCGCATAGGCTTCAATGCCTCAATGCCTTTATGGAAAAAATCTTCTTGCAATTCCACTAGCAATCTAGCTAATTCGTACAGTGTTTTATCACGTTGTTCGATTCCTTGTAATAATAAAAGAGCATCTTTCATTGTGTCTTTAAAATAGGTTTTACAGTTCGGATCATTCTTTAGCATTTCAACATAATGTTTATCGATAGTGACGCTTGGTAAATATCCACGATTTAATTTAATCAGCCATTCCTCTCCTAATTTTTCTACTTCGACTTCTGGAATGACATATGGAATCGCTTCCAATTTATCTCCTGTCATCACTGGTTTTAAATTTTTTATATAGTTGACAGTTTTCTTCACGTCATGTAGAGACGTCTTATACTTTTTACTTAATTGTTTAATAGCTTGTGCTGCCACTAGCTCTAAATCCGCTTCGATAAACCGAGAAGCTAATTTCGGTGCAAGCGCATCACTGTCTACCTGAATGAGTAAAAATTCCTTGTAATTACGCGCCCCTACTCCTACTGGCTCAAAAGTTTGAAGTAAGTCCAATAGTGCCTCTACATGCAAAACATTTGTATTACATCTATCAGCGACAATTTCTACATCAACATCTAAAAATAGACGTTCATCTAACGATTGAATTAAAAACGTTAAGATTTTTAAATCTACAGAAGAAAGATTTTTATGCATAGGTACTTGTTCCAATAAAAACTGCTCATAGCTTTCTTTTACTGCAAACTTCATCTCAATGGGATTAAATGAATGATGTTGTGGTGCATAATATTGCGCAGAATAACTCTTATCGGAATAACTTGCTAATTGCATAATTTCCTCATATTGCATTTTCACCGTCGAATCCGTGACAACTAACAGTGGATTTTCGTTAGCCTTATCATAAATATACTTTTCTAGTTCATTTGTTGAATATTGCAGAATTTCTAAATGCTGTACTAATTGTGGTGATAACACTTGCATTATTTTTTGGGAAGTTTTGATAGCCATTTGCATATCCCACACCTCCATTACGTAATTTTCTACATAGTAACATGTTTATTCTCTGTTTTTCCATTTTTTCATCGAATATTATTTTTAAATTATAGTGTAGCCAACATCTTTTTGGGCGAGCAGCTCATCGGACGCCCCTCAGGCGGAACGGAAATCAACCTCAAGTTTTGGTGATAAGCAACGAACCTTCCTCACTATTCTCGTAAAATTTTCAAATAATTCCAAAAAGTAATTGACTACAGTTATAAGTCATCATAAAATACACATATACAATAACAGTTACCACATTACGGTAAAATTTAAGGAGTGATCAAATGTTTCATGTACCAACTGTGCAATTTACACAAGAGCAAGAGCAATTCCGCTTAGATGTTCGAACGTTTCTACAGGATGAATTAGCAAAAGGAACTTTCACGCCTAAATGTGACTCTTGGCTAAGTGGAGATGATCCTGAATTCTCTAAATTAATTGGTCAAAAAGGTTGGATTGGCTTAACTTGGCCTAAAAAATATGGCGGTCAAGAGAGGAGTACTATTGATCGATACATTTTAACGGAAGAATTTTTAGCTGTTGGTGCTCCGGTTGCTGCACATTGGTTTGCTGATCGCCAAACAGGACCACTTCTTTTACGGTATGGAACAGAAGAGCAGCGAGAATATTTCTTACCGAAAATCGTGAAAGGCGAATGCTACTTCGGCATAGGTTTAAGTGAACCAAATAGTGGCTCTGACCTCGCTTCGGTTAGCACACGTGCTGAAAAAGTAGAGGGCGGATGGATTGTCAACGGTCAAAAAATATGGACGAGTAATGCACACCTTTGCCACTATATGGTGACTTTAGTACGGACTAGTCCTTTTGATGGAAAAAGTAAACATGCAGGGCTCAGTCAGTTGATTGTTGATTTACATGCGGAAGGGGTAACGGTTGTTCCGATCAAGTTTCTAACTGGTGAGCATCATTACAACGAAGTATTCTTTGACAATGTTTTTGTACCTGACAATATGGTTGTTGGAGAGATCGGTAATGGCTGGGCTCAAGGATTAGCAGAGCTTGCCTTTGAGCGCAGTGGTCCAGAGCGAATATTGAGTACTTTCCCATTAATCGATGAACTAATTCAAGAGTTAAAGCGCCAAAACAATTTAGAAGGGTTACAGCAAGCGTCTAAAATAATAGCTCGTCTTTGGGGTCTACGTAATTTGTCAATTGGAGTAGCCCAGCTTTTAGAATCCGGTAATGGTGAAGACGTATCTATTCCTGCAGCACTTGTGAAAGCACTCGGTACGAAATTTGAGCAAAGTATTCCTGAAATTACACGCTTAATCGTACAGACTTATCCTACTCTTGACGCGCATCGTAAAATTGATCGCTTTATGGCTGAATCCATTTTACATGCACCAGGTTTCACTATCCGAGGAGGAACTTCAGAAGTACTGTATGGCGTTGTAGCGAAAGGGGTTGTAGCACAATGAGCGAAATGAAAGATATGATTCTTGATGTTGTAGAGCGCATGTTAAAAGAAAAAGTCGATAAAGAGTTAGTCGATACAGTGGAACAAGGTCATTGGGCACCAGAACTATGGGATCTGTTTAAAGAAAACGGGATGACAGCTGTAGCCATTTCAGAAGAAAATGGCGGTGCAGGTGGCGACATAGAGGATTTATTGAATATTGTTCGTTTAACTGGAAAATACGCGGCACCGATTCCATTTGCCGAAACCACATTCGCAAATTATTTATTAGAGTTTACTAGTTTACAAGTAATTGAAGACCTGGCGACGTATATGCTCTGCCCTAACCAAGCCTTTACGTTAGAGAATGGCAAATTAACCGGAGAGGCGATCCAAATCCCTTGGGCACGTCATACAAAACATCTAGTGACACTTGCCTATAGCACGGAGGGTACTCATCTTGTAGAAATCGATTTAAGCCAAGCTGAAATTAAGCTAGGGTCGAATTTAGCAGGCGAACCGCGTGATACCGTGAAATGCCATCATACTAAGGTTTCACAAGTATCTGCTGTGTTATCTCCTGACAAGATACACGCTATAACAACACTCAATACTGCTTTTCAATTAGCACTGATGACTGGTGCCGTCGATAAAATAAATGATTTAACTGTTCAATATACGAAAGAACGTGAGCAATTCGGTCGACCGATTCATCGCTTCCAGCTCGTACAACAGCATATTGTACAGTTAGCAGGTGAAACAGCGATCGCCTTAGCAGCATTTAATAATGTTACAGAAGCCCTTCAGATGAACAGTCAAAATAGTGAGGTTGCTTACGCCAGCATTCGTTTCGAAGAAATTATTCAAGCAGTGACAACAATTGCACATCAAGTACACGCTGCAATTGGTACGACACACGAGCATAGTTTGCACCAATTTACACGCAGACTTTGGTCATGGCGCGATGAAGGAGCCAGCACCTCTTATTGGACTAATTTGGTCGCAACACAACTGCTAGAAAATAGTGGAGATAGTCTATGGGAATATTTAACTTCAAGTAGCGCAAGCTCTCCACTTCTCAAAGTGGAAGGATAAGTAATTAATTTGTGACAAACTACTAATGACATGATAAGGAGTGTTATCAATGACTGATTTACTTTTTGAAGTGCAAGACCATGTAGCCACAATTACATTAAATAGACCTGAGGCGTACAATGCTTTTAGTGAAGAGATGATCGCTAAATGGATTGAAGCCCTTGAAACTGTTCGTGATTCAGAGGACATTCGTGTTGTGATCGTAAAAGGTAATGGAAAATCATTTTGCGCTGGCGGGGATATTAAGGCGATGCAAGCTGGTGAAGGATTTTTCCAAAGTGAGGACGATATCTCTTCTACAGGATTAGCACGAAAAAATTCTCTGTGGAAAAAGATTCAACGTATCCCCCTTCTCCTTGAAGAAATTGATAAGCCCGTTATTGCTCAGGTACATGGGTTTGCAATGGGCGCAGGGCTTGATATGGCCTTAATGTGCGATATACGGATTGCTGCAAAATCCACAAAAATTTCAGAAAGCTACATTAACGTGGCGATCGTTCCGGGCGACGGTGGTTCTTATTATTTACCGAAATTAATCGGCGTCGATCAAGCATTGGACATGTTCTGGACGGCTCGTGTATTAACTGCTGATGAAGCAAAAGACAAAGGTGTTGTGACATTTGTTGTAGAAGACCATGAGCTTGAAGAATACACATTGAATTATGCAAAAGAATTAGCAAGTCGTCCAACTACCACATTGCAATTCATAAAGCGTGCTGTTTATCAAAGTCAACGAATGGATTTACGTAGTGCCCTTGATTACATTTCATCACAAATGGCTATTGTAACAGAGCTAGATGATTTCAAAGAGGGTGTAAACGCAGTTGTAGAAAAACGTAAGCCCGTTTATAAATGACGTATTTAGGAGGAAGAACAATGCAACCTCTTGAAAATATTCGAGTATTAGATTTATCTCGTGTTTATGCTGCTCCTGCTGGCTCCATGATGTTGGCAGATTTAGGAGCAGAAGTAATTCGCATAGAACATCCAGATGGCTCTGATAGTATGCGTGATTGGGGGCCATTTGTGAATGGTCAAAGTACGTATTATTTATGTGCCAATCGCAATAAAAAATCAATCACATTAGATTTAAAGAAAATTGAGGACAGAGAAAAATTTAAAGAACTTGTCAAAGATGCTGATGTCGTCCTCGAAAATTTTAAAACGGGTGACATGGAGCGAATGGGGCTCAGCTATGAGGAATTAAGCAAAGTGAATCCTAGAATCATTTATTGTGCAGTTACAGGATTCGGTCAAACTGGTCCTCTTTCACACGAACCAGGCTTCGATCCAGTAATTCAAGCGATGAGTGGTTTAATGCATGTCACTGGCTCACCTGAAGGGGAAGCGACAAAAGTTGGTGTTCCTATTGCAGATATTTTAACCTCTAACTATGTCGTCATTAGTATTTTAGCCGCTTTACGAATGCGTGATCAAACAAATACAGGGCAATTTATTGACTTAGCTTTATTAGACGTTCAAATGAGTAGCTTAGCGAATGTAGCGAGTGCTTATTTAAATAAAGGCTTTATCTCAGAACGTCTCGGTAATCGTCATAATAATGTTGCGCCGTATCAAGTATTTAACTGTGCGGATGGCCCCCTAATGATTTGCGTTGGGACAGATGGACAATTTAAAAAGTTTTGCACGATGTTGCAACGTGAGGAATGGGCCAATGATCCGCGCTTTTTAACGAATACATTGCGCAAGCAACATGAAGCGGAGCTAGTTCGGATGATTACTGACCTTACCATGACAAAAACACGGGATGAATGGATTACCTTATTACAACAATACAAAATTCCCGGCGGACGTGTGAACACAATTGCAGAAGCACTAGAACAACCGCAATTTATGGCACGCGACATGATTGGTGAAATAGAGCACGAACAATATGGTACAATCAGATTCATCAAAAGCCCGTTAAAGTTCTCTGATTTAGATATTCAATATAAATTAGCACCACCTGTACTTGGAGAACATACAAACCAATTCCAAAAGTCCTCTCTACAAAAATAAAATTGCGCTATAATAGAGGTACTTTAATGGTTCATCACTGATAGTTTGGCATGACATTTTATTAAAAAGTCTGTCATGTGGATAAGTTGATTGGAGTTAAGACTGGGCGACTCCTTGGGGATTAGCGATATAGAGGAACAAAGGCTAAAAGCATCACGTCCTGTGATAACGCCTTCGTGACCAACATCCTGTTGCCCCGAGACCCTGGAGCGAGCAACGCGAGTGAAGCGGCTCATCGGACGCGCCCAGGAAGCTCTGCTCTGCGCGAAAGCGAAGCGGCAGCGGCAAATGTTTTATCTGTGCGAAAGCGAAGCGACAGCAACAAATGTTTTATCTGTGCGAAAGCGAAGCGACAGCAACAAATGTTTTCTGTAGCGAAAGCGAAGCGGCAGCTACAATGCGCCCAGTCGGAACGGAAATCAACCCCACGTTATGGTGATTAGCCAGTTTATCTTCATTTTATAAATGCTTTTATTGGCAAAAGCATAACGGCATATATATCTGAAGATAAATCCTCCGGCAGATGTCGAAGAAAATTTTATTACTGTAGGTGACGGGATGAATCAGGAGATTTTCGAAAAAAACTATACAATGTCATCGCTGCACAAAGCTATTAAAGTGTTAAAAGCTTTTTCAAAAGATGAACCTAGCCTTTCCCTAACTGAGTTAAGTAAAAAAACAGGGATCAGCATTTCCAGTTTACAGCGCTTCGTTTCTACCTTTGTATACGAAGGCTTTCTTCACAAAGACGAGCAAACTAAGCGCTATCAATTAGGTCATTCACTTCTGTATTTAGGCAATTTAGTAAAAGAAGAATCAAGTCTTATTATTGTCGCAGAGCCTATTTTAAAAAAACTAAACGAAGAAATCGGCGAAAGTGTTTCCATGAATATTATTGATGGATTGGAAAGACGATGTATTTTAAACTACGATTCAACATATCCGCTTTCAACGAAAATGTTTGTAGGTGACACCTCTCCCCTTTATGCAGGTGCATCATCTAAAATATTGCTCGCATTTATGCCGAATGTTGAAGAATATGTGGAGAATATAAGTCTTGAAGTTATCACTGATAGAACGATACTTTCAAAAGAGCAGCTGTTAAAGGAATTAAAGCATACCCGTTTACAACGGTTTGCAAAAAGTAATAGCGAACGTGTGCGTGGCGCATGCTCTATATCTGCACCGATTTTAAATGCTTCTCAACAAATCATCGCTTCAGTGACACTGGTCATACCAGAAGTACGCTACAGTGACTACGATGAAAATTTATTAATTGAAACTATTCAAAACGTTGCATTAGAAATCGAAAAGCAATTGTATTGATTTAAACAAAGAATAAACCCGAATAGAATCACTTTTTAAGTGCTTGCTATTCGGGTTTATTGCTTTAATTATTTACTAATCTCAAGAAATCATCCCAATGACTTAAGCGTGGCAGTTCAACATGCTTGTTATAGGATTGATTTTTTAAAATTACTTTTGTATCCACATCTTGCAGTGTTTCTAATACAGCTGGTTTATCATCTACATAAACATCTAAAGCTAGCTCTTTGATGATCGCCACTTTCTCTGTATCCTGCATTCCGCAGAAAAAGTGACCTTCTGTGATTGGAAATCCTTGTGCTTTCATCCATGCTTGTGTTTGCTCACAATACTGTTTAGGACGTGAAGTAATATAATAAATGTCATGTCCCTGCTGTGCCAAGGCTTGAAGCGTCTCTAGTGCTCCCTCAAAAGAAGGACAATCCGTAAAATAAATGTCCTCTAATGAACGATTCCACATCGCCGCTCCTTCAGCATCTGTTAATCCAAAAGGTTCGTGAATTTCAACTCTTTGCAAAGCTTGAAATACTTCTAGCGCAACATTTTTACCAAGTTTTTTATTATAGAGCGCAAAGGCGTGTGCTCGTAAATCGATGAGTGTGTCATCTATATCAAAGCCAAATTTCATGTTGTTTTTCTTCCCTTCAAGAAGCCTTGTTGATGAAGTTAGTCGCGAATGTTTGCTCTTTTTCAATTTGCATCGCTAATACTTCTTCTATGGCTTGCTCGCGCATTTGTTGAAAATCGTGTACGTTAAAATGAACAAGCGTATCTTTATTTAATAATGACGCAAGACACTCTGCGTCCTTGAGTGCACTATTGAGCCCAAATGCTCCAGTTGGTGTCATCGTGTGAACAGCATCCCCTAATAGCGCAAGCCCCTTTGTTCCCCAGCAGTCACAATGACTACTGAATACATCAAGTAAGACAAAATCTTGCCAGGATCTGATATGTTCGTTTACAGTATCAGATAGTTCCGGGAATTGTTTTAAAAGCTGTTGGATAAATGGTGTAAATGCTTTTTTTCTGAGCTGAGGAAAACTTCCTTGTTCAATATTCCAGCCGATTTGAATGAACCCACCTACTTGCGTAAATAAGGATAGCTGTTTATCACCTATTAATGCCATTTTAATCGATGGCTCCCATCCCTGAGGGGCAGGAATTTTTGCCCACAATAAATCAAAGCCATGCTTATGCTTTTGAATCTCAATGTGCGCTTGCTTACGAATAGTAGAGTAACGGCCGTCAGCTCCGATTATTAACTGACTACTAATTTCAATGGTTTCCCCATCCCTTGATGCAATGACACCCGTATATCTGCCCAAAGAATCAACTATGAGCTTCGTTACCTTCGTATTCAGGAAACAAGAAAAGTGAGGAAAATGCTGTGTTTCTTGTAAAATTCCCTTTAATAGATTGGCTTGCGGTACATGAATCCCTAAATGTCCAACAGCTTCATCAGGGAAAATAGTTTTTATTACTCTACCGTCTGCGTAATATTCAAGCTTTCCCATACGTAATAAGCCGAGCGCCTCGACTGCTTCAAAAAGCTGATGACTTTTTAAAACAGCCTCACCCTCCTCATTTAAATGTTCACCGCGAAATGCCTGCCCAAGTGCTGCGTTTTGTTCCAGTAGAATTACGGAAAGACCTTTTTTCGCTAGTAAGTGCGAAAGAAGTGCTCCACCTGGTCCAGCCCCTACGATACAAACATCTGCTTGATAATTCACTTTCCTTCACCTATCTTTGGATAAGCAATAATACGTAAATCTTGCCCAACCTGCTCAAACGAAGCAAATTCTACATCCCATGCTTCATCCATAGTAGATGGATTTTGACCAGCAAAAGGTGTTAATGATAAACGACCACCGAGAATCTTTGGCGCTATGTAAATCACATATTTGTTAATAGCACCTTGCTGTAAAAATGAAGAGTTGATCGTACTTCCACCCTCTACTAAAATATCCGTAATGCCATTTTGATAGAGTTTTTCAAGCATATCATCAATAACAAGCCCCTCAGAGTCATGTCGAACTGGCAATACAGTCACGCCTTTTTTCTCAAATGCTGTTATTTTTTCTTGACTGGCATTCTCACTACATACAATAATTGTTTTCGCTTCTTCTACATTCAGAACATTGGCATGAGCTGGTGTACGAAGGGAGCTATCCATAATAATGCGCACTGGATTTTTTCCGTAATCTTCTTTTAATCTTGTCGTTAAGGATGGATTGTCAGCTAAAACAGTACCAACACCAACTAAAATACCATCAACCTCATGACGAATACGGTGAACATCCTCACGCGCTGCCTCACCCGTTACCCACTTGGAATGTCCTGTATGGGCAGCTATTTTCCCATCTAAAGTCATCGCATATTTTGAAATAATAAATGGTCGTTTTGTTAGCATATTGTGAATAAAACGTTCATTTAAACGGCGAGCTTGAGCTTCTAAAACACCCACCTCTACCTCAATGCCTGCATCTCGTAACAGTTGAATACCACGTCCAGCAACAGCAGGATTTGGATCTTGCATAGCTACAACCACACGACTAACTGCTGATTCCTTCACTAAATTTGCACAAGGAGGTGTTTTTCCAAAATGCGAACACGGCTCAAGAGTTACATAAAGTGTCGCACCTTTAGCATGTTCTCCAGCCATACGGAATGCATGCACCTCTGCATGTGGTTCCCCTGCTTTTCTGTGTAAACCTGTTCCAACAATGACACCGTCTTTGACGATTACAGCCCCTACTAGTGGATTTGGATTCGTATTTCCTTTTGCACTAGCGGCTAAATCAAGTGCCAATTGCATATATTTTCCATCTGTTGTCATCTTCGTTCCTCCACTCACTTCTCTTCGCGCAAATGTCCAGATTTCTCTACTTTTGTGTCTAAATAAAATCGATTTGTCTCCGTTAATCCTCCCCATAATGGGACATGTCCTTCTGCTGCTAAACCATGTGCCTGTAATGCGGCAAGCTTCTTAGGATTATTGGTAATCAGTGTAACTGGTTTTGAACGAAGTGCAGCTAACACATTAATGGCATCTTCGTAAGAACGAGTATCATCTGGGAAGCCAAGAGCATGATTTGCTTCAACCGTATCTAATCCCTCTTCTTGTAATAAATAAGCAAGAGATTTCGAGAATAACCCGATCCCACGACCTTCATGATCAGCTAAGTAGAAAATGGCACCACAGCCATGCTCCACAATCATTTTCATCGATTCATGTAATTGATAACCACAGTCACAGCGCTGGCTTCCAAAAATATCACCTGTATGACAAATGCTATGCATGCGAATTAAAGCATCCTCTGCATGTGTAAAATCTCCATAAACAAGCACTGATGACTGTTGTAAAAAAGCTAAGTTTGCAGATGCTAACCCATCAATAATTTCCTCTTTTGACTGATTAGCGCCTACTTTTAACCAGTTATACCATTGAAATGTCGCTGAAAATTCACCCTGTTTTACCGGTAATTTCACTGGACCAACTAGGCAAATACTTTCAGTTTCTGAATGCTTCACGATCGTCATTTTGTCTTTCACTATATCCAAAACTTTAGTAGTAATTGTCATATTTTTCTCCAACCTTCTATTGTTAAACAGCTAGCTAAACATACTAGCTGAGCACTTGTATTTTCACACCACTTACATAACGTAACTTAGTTTATAATAATAACTAACACCTGTCAAACTATAGCTCCTATTCTATTTTAAAAATGTATTAGAAACAAAAACTGCTATATTACGTTTTTATCATATACTAATAGCTTATGGAGATGCTATTTTTTCTGTGCAGGCTAGTCTATAATAAGCTGAGGGAACTGTAATGACGAAAGGAAGTTTAGAATGCAATTAGAAAAAAATGTGCAGGTGAAACAGCCAAAATATCAGCAAATTGCTGTCGATCTAGCCTCAAAAATCGTGGAAAGAAAATATCGAATTGGCGATAAAATTTACGCAAGATCATCTCTAGCTAGTCAATACAATGTCTCTTCGGAAACTGCAAGAAGAGCGATTGCTGTTTTGCAAGACTTGGAAATTGTAGAGGCCACTAAAGGTAGTGGGGTTATAATCATCTCATATGAAAAGGCTGCACATTTTGTCCGCCAATTCCATGATGTTCAATCAGTCCATGAACTACAACATGAGCTTATGTCTAGCATTCAGAAGCAGCACCAAGAATTAATAAATCTACAGGAAAAAACCAAACAACTTATTAGTCGAACTGAACATTTCAGATCCGTCAATCCGTTCATTCCTTATCAATTAGAGATGACAGTTGAAAGCCCTTGTATCCACCAAACCGTACAGGAATTGAATTTTTGGCAAAATACATCTAGCACGATTGTCGGAATTCGTCGTAAAAATGAATTATTACTATCACCTGGTCCATATGTGTCCTTGGAAGAAGGAGATATCATTTACTTTATCGGCAATGATGAAAGTTTCGCTCGAGTTCAGAGTTTTTTATATCCAAATTAAAATCCGCATAAACGCTGATATAACAGCGTTTATGCGGATTTTTTCTATTTTGTCGATTTGACAGAAGTAACAACTTTTTGTTAGGGTTAAGTTGTTACTTGTTTATATTTGGGTATCATTATCCTCAAATAGTATATATCTTCATTCAGTGAGTGTTCAAACACCTACTGAAATAGAGGGACTCAGCCTAAAAACGCCTCGTCTAGTGGCGATTTATATGTGCGTAAGTGAAGCAACACCCATTACGCCAAGGCGAAATTGATCTACGAAAGGAGTGGTTCTATTGGAAAAAATTAAAGTGGAACATGTTTCTAAAGTTTTCGGTAAACATATTCCCCAAGCCTTAGAACTCGTCAAGCAACAAAAAAGCAAGACTGATATCTTAAAAGAAACAGGTGCAACAGTTGGTGTATACGATGCAAGTTTTACCGTAAATGAAGGTGAAATCTTCGTTATCATGGGATTATCAGGAAGTGGAAAGTCGACACTGATTCGGCTTTTAAACCGTCTCATAGAACCTACAAGTGGAAATATTTACATCGATGGAGAAAATATTTCTAAAATGGGCAAAGAGAGTTTACGTAATGTAAGAAGAAACAAAATGAGTATGGTCTTTCAAAACTTCGGTTTATTCCCCCATCGTACACTTCTTCAAAACACAGAATACGGCCTTGAAATCAGAGGCATCTCAAAAGAAGAACGGCAAGCAAAAGCAGAGCAGGCTCTCGACAATGCAGGCTTACTTGCTTATAAGGACCAATATCCTAGTCAATTATCAGGTGGTATGCAACAGCGTGTTGGATTAGCACGAGCACTTGCAAATGACCCTGAAATATTACTAATGGATGAGGCTTTTTCTGCACTCGATCCATTAATTCGAAAAGAAATGCAAGATGAGTTACTCGATTTACAAAGCACATTGAAAAAAACAATTTTATTTATCACTCACGATTTGAATGAAGCATTACGTATTGGTGATCGTATCGCCATTATGAAAGATGGCTCAATCATCCAAATTGGTACTGGAGAAGAAATTTTAACAAACCCTGCAAATGATTATGTTAAAACCTTCGTAGAAGACGTCGATCGCTCTAAAGTACTAACTGCTGAAAATGCCATGGTTCGACCTGTATCTGTCAATGTAGATGTAGATGGGCCGACCGTAGCACTTAAAAGAATGCGCGAAGAAACGGTTAGTTTACTAATGGCCGTTGACAAAAATCGACATTTAAAAGGCTATATTACTGCTGACGACGCACGGGCTGCAGCAAAAAGACAAGAACAAACGGTACATTCAATTGTTCAATCAGATATGTTGACCGTTCCACCAGATATGCTTTTACAGGATATATTAGGTTTGATTCATAATTGTCCTACTCCTATTGCAGTTGTAAAAGATGAGCGTTTGCTTGGTGTTCTTATCCGGGGCGTTGTCATCGAAGCACTTTCAACTAGCGATGAGGAGGCAGTTGCAAATGAATAATTTTTTAGACAATATTCCAGTTATACCACTGGGACCATGGGTAGAATCAGTTATGGACTGGTTGACGAGTAATTTTTCAGTGTTTTTTAACTTGATTCAAAAAAATGGAAAACTACTCATGAATCAGGTCACTGATTTATTAGTGAGCATTCCCCCGATTATTTTAATTTTACTTGTTGTCATTTTTGCCTTTTTCGTTACCGGCAAAAAATTCGGGCTCGCTACGTTTTCATTACTTGGTTTGTTATTTATTTATAATCAAGGCTTATGGACGCATCTTATGGAAACAACCACGCTCGTGCTATTTTCAAGTATCATCTCAATCATTTTAGGTATTCCTCTTGGCATTCTAATGTCTAAGTCAACTGTAGCAGAAAATATGATTAAGCCGATACTCGATTTCATGCAAACAATGCCTGGCTTCGTGTACTTGATTCCTGCCGTTGCCTTCTTTGGTATTGGAATAGTCCCTGGTGTATTTGCATCCGTTATTTTTGCCTTACCACCAACTGTACGTATGACGAACCTTGGAATTCGCCAAGTACCAAAAGAATTAGTAGAAGCTGCTGATTCATATGGTAGTACTTCAAATCAAAAACTATTTAAAGTAGAAATCCCTCTTGCCAAATCAACTATAATGGCAGGGATTAACCAAACTGTTATGCTATCACTGTCAATGGTTGTAACTGCCTCAATGATTGGTGCACCTGGTCTAGGTCGCGAAGTATTAACTGCACTACAACGTACACAGGTTGGAAATGGCTTTGTTGCAGGTTTAGGTCTAGTAATTTTTGCCATTGTAATAGACCGCTTAACGCAAAGTTTTAATAAGAAGAAAGCCGTTTAGATAAAGAGACAATTTTTTAGTGAAAGTCCTAGTTCTAGCTTTAGATTTACGTGTTGTAGTTGAATAAAGAAAGGAAGATTCGATGAAACTGAAAACATTAACTAAATTAGGGATGGCTTTAGGGCTTGGCTTTTTGCTAGCTGCATGTAGTGGTGACGATTCAAGTAAGAGCGATGGTAACTCAAAGGACGTCAATCTAGCCTACGTTGAATGGGATACAGAAATTGCTTCCACTAATGTAGTTGGGCAGGTGCTTGAGGATTTAGGGTACAATGTAACATTAACACCACTCGATAATGCAATTATGTGGGAGGCTGTTTCAAAAGGTGAAGCAGATGGTATGGTTGCCGCATGGTTGCCAAATACACATGCCCCACAGTACGAAAAATATAAGGCTGATCTTGATGAGCTAGGTGAAAACCTTGCTGGTGCCAAAATAGGTTTAGTAGTACCAAGCTATATGGACGTTAATTCGATTGAGGATTTAAAAAAGCAAGCAGATCGCACAATTACAGGTATTGAGCCTGGTGCTGGGATTACAGCTGCTACTGAAAAAGCTTTAGATGAATATGATAACTTAGCAGATTGGAATCTATTAACATCTTCATCTGGTGCTATGACAACTTCTCTTGCTAAAGCGATTAAAAACAAAGAAGACATCGTCGTGACTGGCTGGTCCCCTCACTGGAAATTCGCTAAATACGATCTTAAATATTTAGATGATCCAAAAGGCGTTTATGGTGGCGAAGAAACGATTAACACATTCGCTCGTAAAGGTTTAAAAGAAGATCAACCAGATGTTTATTCTGTACTAGATAACTTCCACTGGACATCAGAAGACTTAGAGAACGTTATGCTAGAAATTATGGATGGCAAAGACCCAAAACAAGCCGCTAAAGATTGGGTAGAAGCCAATGCAGACAAAGTTGCTGAATGGACAAAGGATGTTAAATAATTATTAAAAATGCGTGTCTAAAAAGCAGTTTTCAACTGCTGCTTTTAGGCACCTTTTTATATTTACCATGATATGGACACCTCATATATATATTGATTACGATAAAATACATATTGTGTTAAAATAAATTTATGGTTTATAAAAAGAAAATTATTAGTATTTCAAGTATTATAAAGCTAAATGTAGGTCCAATAAGAGAAACTATTGGTCTTATTGTTTAGAAAATCTATTGTTTGAGTTAAATGCAAACAGAAACTTAATTTAGAATTTTGTCTCACATTATATAAATTGTAAAGGATTTGAACGTAAGATGATCGAATTATTTGCTATGAATATCAATAATTCCATTTGTTTTTCAACGTACAAACAACTAATGCAATTCTTACCACAAAAAAAGCAAGACAAATTAAAAAAATTTACTAGAATAGAAGATTCGATAAGAGGTCTTTTTGCAGAAATATTAATACGAAATATTATTATACAACAAAAACTTAAAAATAATTTTCAATTTGAGTTTGCAACTAATCCTTATGGAAAACCATATTTATCTGATGTAGAAAACTTTTATTTTAATTTAAGCCATTCAGAAGATTGGGTAATATGTGCAATAAATAGTAATCACATTGGCATTGATATAGAAAAAGAAAAGTTTATTGATATTACGCTAGCAAAACAGTTCTTTACAGAAAAAGAATGTGATTACATTTTTTCATTAGAAAACTATCAATTGAATAGATTTTTTGAAATATGGACTTTAAAAGAAAGCTATATCAAAGCAATCGGAATTGGTCTATCTCTTCCTCTAAACTCTTTCTCAATTATAAAAGATAGCATTGATCAAAATTTTATAATTGAGTCACAATTCCAGGACAGAAAGTTTTATTTAAAAAATTATTTAATAGATTCAACCTATCAAATCGCAGTTTGCGCACGTAATTATGATTTTCCTTCTGATATAAAATATGTTGATCCTGAAGATTTGGTGATAGAAGCTTTAAATAATAGCTCACTTAAATATAAATAATGTAACTTTAACTACTAAAATACTTTAAATTAAACATAGTTTTTTATAAAATTCTATATACTGTCCTCACAAATCATTCTTTTAAGCCATTATTCGGATTGTAAACACTTAAACCTATTAGTAGAACACTAGTTAATTAATTATATACGGTGCCGAGTATGATGTTGCTTTTGAAAAACAAACTACTTCCCTGAATTATAAAATTTCTTTACATTCATTTTTATGTAATAAAATAAGGCGCCATTTCAGATTCTTTGAAGTTGGCGCCAATGAGTGAAATTTCGATTTTAAGATGTTGGAGTTATGTAGGCTATAACTCAAATTAATATTTCTTTATATTTTAATAAAGATTGGCCAAATGTCATTGATGCTCCATGGTCGCGATATGATGGAACTAACCAATCATTTTCATTTAATGCTAATGCACTGCCGACTTGTGATGCCTCTTGCCCCTCAAATGGTGCATACGTTCCAATCCTGCCCTGCCTCTGTAAACTTACTGCTTTTCTATCGAACTCTCTAATCCTTAATAAATGATAATAAAATGTTTCTACCAATTCTTTTGTGATGAGAGATTCATAATCCTTATTTAAAAGTTTTCCTTCTTCACACACCACTCTTCTTATTGGAAAATGTTGTTCCAAATAATCCACCCCCTATTTTTTATTCACTCAATATCAAAAAGTTTAATTTTTACAATTAGAGAGTTTAAATCTTTTATAAAATAATAAACGAGTTCAATTTTATATAGTTTGGTAAAGGCTGAATGTCCATTAAATTATTTTCTAGCAATACTAAATTTTCATTCTCTTCAATCTCTCCAAATCCTGAAAATCTATAAGTCATATACATCATTCGATTTTTATTAGTTGGAACGAATTCTGCACGTAGACGTACATTTGCATTCTTAGCTAGATGCATAACATAATTGAGCATAATCGTACCAATTCCCCTGGACATAACTCTGCACGACATAAGTAACAGCTTTATAGTCCATACATATTTATCGCATTCAATTAGTACTACTCCTATTTTCCCATATGCTCCATATTTATCTTTTAAATCAGCTATTAATAATTTATGTCTATCCGATTTACTGAAATTATCCAGTTCTTCATAAGAATAAGTATATCCAGTTGCATTTAACTGATGAGTTCTTACCGTTAACTCCTCTGCTCGCTGTAAATCACCACCACTGACTGGAGATATGGTAAGTTCCATATTAAGGGTTTCTAAAAATTCCGCTTTTGTACCCTCATAGCTTTTTTCTTCTTTATTGCGTTCTATATCACTTAAATACATTTTTCTTCTCATTTTCGAATCTTCTGTTATAAAATTGGGATTCATTTCAGGCAGACTAAGTAAGCCATTTAGATCAGTCGCATCTAGACACATTACTTCTGGGACTGAAAAACTGACTTCCTCTCTTTCGAAAGGCTGATCATCTATAAATGCCAAAGTATCAAGTCCAATATTAATAGACTGGGCTATCTTTTTAATAGCTTCCCCCTTTGAATTCCAGTTAATTTGAGGATAAATAAAATACTCCTCAATACCGAATTCTTTAAGCTTCTCAATTGCTAAATGATGTTCATTTTTACTTGCAATAGATTGTAATATGCCACGCTTATCTAATTCCTCTAAAATTTTTTTTACACCTTCACGTAATATAACATTCTTATCTTCAAGTAAAACGCCTTGCCATATTGTATGATCAAGATCCCAAACAACACACTTCACTTTTCGTTCTTGTGAACTAATCTCTAACATGTTACACCTCCGATAAGAACCATTCTTCTAGTTGTTTCCAATAATATTTTTAGCAATTAAAATTTCATGCATCTGTGTAGTTCCTTCAATGATTTCATTAATCTTTGCATCTCTATAATATCTTTCTACTGAATATTCTTGGCTTAATCCATTAGCGCCATGAATCTGCACGGAATCCCCTGCAACCTTATTTATCATTGTAGAAGCAAAGTACTTTGCATTCCATGTCTCCATAATGGTTTCGGGGTCTCCAGTTTCCTTCAGATAGCCAGCATTTAAACACATTAATCTTGCAGCCTTTACATTAACAACCATTTCCGTTATCATTTTCTGAATTAATTGATTTTGACTTAATGTATATCCAAATTGTTCTCTTTTCTTTGCATAATGTACACTTTCTTCAATACACGCCTGTCCAATGCCAACACACCCCCAAGCAATTGTATATCTACCGTAGTCTAAACAAGAGAATGCGACATGGGATAATCCTATACCAGGTCTACCAATCATATTTGTCTCAGGAATATGGCAATCATCCATGAATATTTCTGCTACCATTGATGCCTTCAAACCCATCATTCCATGAATTCCTTTCGTTGAAAAACCTTGGCTATTTTTTTCAACTAAAAATGCAGTTGGTTTACCATCTAATTTTGCAAAAATAATGAAAATATCAGCTATTTGGCCCATAGTAATCCATTTTTTGCTACCGTTTATAATAAAGTTGCCATTTAAAAGTGCAGCAGATGTTTCTATACTTTTAGCATCACTACCTATTTTAGGTTCAGTTAAACCAAAAGCTCCTATGCTTTCACCTTTCGCCATTTTTGGAAGCCAATATTCCTTTTGCTCATCTGTCCCCCACTTTTCAATCGCAATGGCTACCATACCATGTACTGTCAACAATGCTCTAGTTGAAGAACATCCTCTTCCCACTTCTTCATTTAGTAATCCCAAAGTAATCATGTCGTAGCCTAATCCACCATACTTCTTAGAAATAGTTGCTCCTAAGAACCCACTTTTAGAAACCTTTTCTATAAGTTCGGTAGGCAAATATTCAGCTCGATCATTTTCCCCTGCGTAAGGAATTATTTCAGATTGAACAAAAGCTCTAAAACTTTCTTGATATTTTAATTGTTCTTTTGTAAATTCTATATTCATATTTTCACCATCATTCAATTATTATTTACTTGATTTTCGGTAGTTGTTTCATTGTGCTTTTTACTAATAAAAGAGACAATTGAATCAATCGTTCTGAAATTAGCAAAGTCTAAATCTTTATTTTCAACCTTTATGTTAAATTCCTTTTCAATAAACATAACTAACTGCATTGCGAAGAGTGAATTGACAAACCCTGTTGAAAATATATCTTCATTATCCATTAATTCATGGCTTTTAAAAAACTTAGAAAGATACGTTTTTATTTTCATTTTAGTTTCAGACATTTATTCATACTCCTTTGGACATTTTTTTAATAAGTATAAAATCCTTGACCAACTTTCTTACCGTACAATCCTGCATCAACCATTTTACGTAGTAAAGGACAGCAACGATATTTCGAATCTTGGAAGCTTTCATATAAAACATCTAGTGAATTTACAACAGTATCGAGTCCAATTAAGTCAGCTGTTTCAAGTGGCCCCATCTTATGTCCGTAACACTTTTTAAAAATGTTATCTACATCTTTAGGTGCTGCTACTTGATCCTGTACAACATAGGCTGCCTCATTCATAAAAAGATGAGAGATTCTGTTCGATACAAAACCAGGTAAATCATTAACAATAATGCACTCTTTCCCAATATGTTTAAGAAGTTCTTTTGTTAGAAAAATAGTTTCCTCCGATGTATGATATCCTTTAATAACCTCAATAGTAGTCATAAGCGGTACAGGATTCATAAAATGTGTTCCAATACACTTCTCCGGCCTATTGGTTAATGCTGCTATTTTTGTAATAGGAATACAAGAAGTATTAACTAAAAAAATACAGTTTTCTGTACAAATTTTATCTATTTTTTCATAAACTGATTTTTTAACCTCCCATTTTTCAGGGACATTTTCAACAACAAAATCTACTTGTTCTAATAGCTGGTAATCCGTTGAGAAGTTGACTCTTGATAAAATTTCTTCCGAGTCATCATCTATCTTGTTTTTGTTAAATAAAGCGTGAAAACGAATATTTTGACGTATTTCTTCTTTTGCATGCTCTAATTTCCCCTCAGAAATGTCTAATAATATGACATTTAACCCCTCCTGAGCAAAATTTTGAGCTACTCCTCTTCCCATTACTCCTGCTCCAATGACGGCTATTTTTCTCATACTAAATTACCCCTTTTTATTTACATAATTTTAATAATTATATAAAAATTCACTTCATATCATTATCGAGCATTCATTCAACAACCTCCTGTATTATCATTTTTTTATAAATATAACCATTTTAATGCTTATTTTTTAACCTTACTATTTTTTTGTATGATAAAAACTTATAATCTGTATTTATCACTCTTGATATTTTAGTAAGGGAGTCATCTAGGCTAACTTCAATAAAAGTAGTTATACCAAAATCAATCATTTTTTCTATTGAGATTTTCCAATTCATTGAGCTTGGCATATTTTTCACTAGTTCTTTCTTTAAGTCAGAAGCACTTTGAAGAACATTTTGGTTAAATACTGAAACTATCGGTATTCTACTATCATCAACCTTTATTTTTTCAACAAGATTTATTAATTTATCAATCCCTTTTTCAGCAAATGGAGTATGGAATGCATAGGGGACATTTATTTTTACAACCTTTATAGCGCCCTCCTCTTCCGCTTTATCCAAAATTTGATTTATATCATTTTTCTTTCCAGCTATTACAATGCAGTACTTACTATTTTCACTAGCAATCTTAACAGTTTCGAAAAAATTGTTTTTTTCAATTAAGTTTACAACTTGTTGGTAATTCAAGCCTATTATAGTTGCCATAGACTCCTCTTGCCTTGAAATACCTTTAGGATATTCATATATAGTTAGTAGCATGTGCAATCCTGTTTCAAAAGAAATAGATTTTCCACATGACATTGCAGTAATCAAGCCCATACTGTAACCTAGAAATATTTTAGGGTTTACACCAATGGAAATATATGTATTAAATACTATATTATCACAGGTGTAGATAGCAATCCAATCATTGAAAAAGTCATCATATTTCGTTTTTTTGGAATAAAATAGATAGTTCCACAAATCTAAATCTAATTCCTTTTCCACAATGGCGCAATATTTACGTAATAATTCTAATTGCTCTTCATCCAGTAAATATAATAAACTTTGATATTCTGATCCAACTCCTTGAAAAAGAAACGCATTTCCACCATCAAAATAATCCACCTTTTCCCTCCTATAATATAATTTTAGACACCATTGTTCTAATATTGGAGTATTCATAGTATTGATAATAAATGTAATCAATACTATGAATACTTATTCTCCAAAAGCTTAAGAGTTTAATAAGTTTTCTTCCATTATTCGGGCTATCTTTTCAACATTAATATTATTGTTAATAAAAAAATGGTTGCCGTTTAAATCGTATAATTTACAATCTCTATCACACAAATATTTCCAGCTATTTTTTTGATAGAAATCTATATTATCTTCTGTCCCATTTAAAACAGATATATTACACTGAATCTTTACATCCCTTTCTTTGTAAACATAATTTTCTACTATCCTTATATCATTTTTTAGAATAGGTAAAATAAACTCTAGTAATTCTTTCGATTCTAGTACCTCATCAGCAATTCCGCCTAACGCTACGATCCTATCCATAAATTCTTTATCAGGCATTTTATGACTAATAATAATATTACCTTTTACATTGGGAGAAAATCTGCCAGAAAAAAATAAATGCTTTGGCTTTCTATTACTGGTATTAATGATTTTATAATATAGCTCATATGTCAAAAGTGCTCCCATACTATGCCCATAAATTGCATATTCTTCTTGTTGGATTTTATCATGTATTTGACAATAAATATCCTCCACTGCTTCATTTAGATTTTGATAAAAACCTTCACAAAACCTTTTTCCTCTTCCTTTTAGTGTAATAGCATGTATTTCTATACGTTGATTTATAAATTTATTCCAATTATGATATATCAGCTCTGAACCACCGGCATATGGCAAACAAAATAAAAGCATCATGAGCTCCCCTTTTATGTTTAACATATTTAGTATTTTTAAAGATCTGTTGATTGAATCACCTTAAAAGTGTTATAAGTTCATTAAATATTTTAAAAGGTTCACTTATAACATTACTTTTATCAGCTGCCTCTTGATTTAAATGAATGACAAAACTATATCCATTATATTTATAAAGAATATTCTGAAACCCTAGTCCATGCCCCTCATGTCCTAACATATCGTTCACATTAAAGATACCTAATCCCATATTCACTTTGTAGTCAGTTGGATAATTCATTGAAATATCAATATAGTCATTGATTATATCTTTGTTTTTTAGTAACACTCCATCTACAAATGCATCAAGCCATATAAGTAAATCACTAGCATTAGATATCATACCTCCTGATGCCCAACTTGCACTTAAAGCATTATTTGTCACATCTTTTTTTTCAGGATTAGTATAACAACGACTAAAATTATATAAATTAGGTAACTCATCTACTAACCTCGTTTGTTCAAGACCCAACTTATTGCATATTCTATTTTGTATATTTTCTTCTAAACTTACATGTGTAATTTTTTCGATAATTAATCCTAATAATATATATCCGGTACTAGAGTAAATCCAAATGTTATTATTAAATGTCTGATCATATGGTAAAGACAATCCATAGTATAATAATTCTTCCTTAGTCCATTCTCTATTACTTTCTAAACCTTTAATAAAACTAGGATGTTTTACAAAGTCATGTATTCCACTAGTGTGATTTAATAAACTTTTTATTGTTATATTATTAAAATAATCCGCTTTAAATTGTTCTAATAATTCTGGAAGAAAATGTATAACAGAATCATCTAAATTTAATAACCCTTCCTCCATCAATTGTAATATTATAGTTGCCACAAATGTCTTAGTAATGCTTCCTATTTTAAAATTAGTAGTAGACTTCATATTTATATTATTCTTTATATCCGCAAGCCCTTTTGAAATAACAGTATTTTGTCCATCAGGAGCTTTTATTCCCAATATCAATCCTGGAGCCTTGTATTTATTTAAAAAAAATGATAAATTGTTTTCTAAACTAGCTATATTTAATTGCTTTTTATTTAAAGAAATAAATTCTAATAAAATTTCTTTATATTTTTTTGCTAAATTAGCTATAGTATCAGATTTATATGCTTTTGTATTGAACGTTAATAATATTTTTAATTTTCCATTGCTTATGTTCCCATTAAACTCCAATTCAAAATGTCTTTCACTATTGATACTAATATTACTTCCATGTTCCTCTTCAATTATCTCGAATATTCTACCTTTATTCTCTAAATCCGTTTCTCCGTGGTAATTAAAACAAATTTGAGGAGTCATGAACCTATCAATATCTTTTTTATTTTCTTCTTCAGTTAAATATTTTAAGATATGATAACCTATACCATTTCTAGGGATAGCATTTCTTATCAAGATTGTTCTATCTAAATAATCTATCAAATTATTAGTTTCTGGAGCTTCTAAAATAATAGGATAGATAGATGTAAACCATCCTACTGTTCTTTGAATACTTACATCATTAAATAAATCTTCTCGTCCATGCCCTTCAAACATAATTGCATTTTCCTTACTTCCAGTCCAATTCTGTAAAACAAACGATAACGCAGATAGTAAAATATTAACAACACTTGTTTTGTATAATTCAGAACATTTTTCCAACAAAGCCTCAGTTTCTTCTAGATTAAGAGATATTTCGTAAGTATCGCTATCTCTCATAGTATTAGTATCATGACTAAAATCAAAAGGAACGCTATTTATTTTTCTTTGGATATTTCTCCAATAGGACTTTTCTTTTAAAAACGCTTCACTATTACTAAAATAATAAAGTTTTTTAGACCATTCTTTGATTGAATTAGATTTGTTAGTTAGTTTAATATCTTTCTTACGTAAAAACTGTTTATATAAACTTTGGATATCATTTATTAAAATACCCCACGATACAGTATCGACTGCCAAATGATGAATTAAGATGTATATATAATCAAAATTGTTTGTTTTAAATACAACTGTACTCATCATTGGACCTAATTTTAGATCTACATTTTTTTGTAATTCCTTTACTTTTTTCAAAAAAATTGATTTGTCCTGTTCTAGATTATCAAGGTAAACAACTTCATAATTAAAAGGATAATTAGACCCTAAGATCTCCCCAACTACTTCATCATTTACTGTTGTAAAGCCCATTCTTAATGAATCATGATGCATTTGTACTTCTTTTAATATATCCCTTAATACATCCACATTTATTTTTTCATTACATTTTAAAAAAGTTGCTTGATGAAAATACTCTGGTTCAATTTTATGTGATTCAAAAAACCATTTTTGAATAGGGGTTAATTTAAACTTACCTACTGTAGGTTCTATTAATAATGAATTTCTTTCAAGTGAATTAATAACTTCTACGATTTTTTTTATGGTTCTATATTTAAAAATATCACTTAGCTTTAATGTTAAATTCTTTTCATTTAACTTATAAATACATTTAATCGCTTTAATGGAATCTCCACCCAAATGAAAAAAATCATCGTTTATCCCAACTTTTTTATGAACAAAAATTTCCTCCCAAATTTCCACAAGTAAACATTCGTATTCGTTTGAGGGCTTTTCATAACTATCTTCTTTTAAATATTTATCTCCCTTTAATTCCTTTAAAATTCTTCTATCTGGTTTACCACTTTGATTTTTGGGTATGGAATCTAATTGCATATAATAAGATGGAACCATGTATTCGGGTAACTCATTCAATAAAAAAGTTCTTATTTCTGATAGTATCATTTTTTTATCAGCTACCACATAACATGCTAGATTGTATTCATGATGCTGGTCCTTTATTGTAACAACCACCGCTTCATTTATATGTCTATTTAGAAGTAATCTTCTCTCGATTTCTTCTAATTCTATTCTATATCCTCTTATTTTTACCTGATAATCCTCTCTACCAACATACTCAATATTTCCATCTGGTAACCATCGAGCTATGTCACCTGTTCTATAAATTTTTTCGCATTCAATATAAGGATTTGGAATGAATTTTTGTTTCGTTAATTCTAGATTATTTAGGTATCCTCGCGCTATGCCAATTCCACCAATACAAAGTTCACCATGAACTCCTATAGGCTGTATTTTTTGATTTTTATCTAAAATATAAATTTTTGTGTTATATATCGGTTTTCCAATAGGTACTGTTTTATTATCTTTGTTTATTCTATAATCTGTCCAAGCTGCTGCACATACAGTAGTTTCAGTTGGTCCATAGGCATTTACATATTGTACTTTACCATTCCATTTTTTTACTAACTCACTATTTGATTCGGAACCTGCTGTTATTAATAATCTTAAATAGTTTATTTTATGAGGACTTAAATTTGAAGCATAGACAGGAGGCAATGTAGCTACCGTTATTCTATTGATATTTAAAAACGCTTCAAAGGCGTTTACATCATTAATTACATATCTAGGAACAATAAAAAGTGTTGCCCCGGTTAACAGTGCCATGCTCATTTCCCAAACTGCTGCATCAAATGTACAATTTGCAAATTGAATTATGTTATCTTTTTCGCAAATGTTATACTCATTTTCGAAATAGGATTTTAAATTAGCTAAACCTTTATGTTCAACCATTACTCCCTTAGGTCTACCAGTGGATCCTGATGTGTAAATAATATAAGCTAAATCATTTATCTCATTTACATTTTCCAAATTTTCAATACTATTTTTATATACTTTATCATTTGCAACATTGACTGTTTCGTTTTTTTTCAACAAACCTGTATTTATATTCCCCTGCGTTAAGATAATTGCTACTCTACTATCTTCTAGAATATATTGAATTCTCTCTTCAGGGTATTCTGGATCAATAGGTAAATATGCACCACCAGCTTTTAATATTGCTAATATACCTACTACCATCTCTATAGATTGATTGACGAAGATACCAACTACAGTATCGCGTTTTACTCCCTTATCCCTCAATATTCTTGCAAGTTGATTAGATTTCTCATTAAGTTGACTATATGTCACCTTATTATTTTCGTATATAACTGCAATTTGATCAGGTGTGTTTTTAACTTGTTCTTCAAACAATTGATGCATTGGTTTATTCTTGTCATATATCATAGATGTATTATTAAATTGATTTATTTTATCTTTTTCCTTTTGAGAAAGTACATTAATATCTTTCAATTTTCGATCTATATTTTCAATAATTGAATATAAAAGATTGCTAAAGCAGTCACTCATCAATTCTATTGTTTCTCTTTTATAAATTTTTGTACAATATTCAAAACTACAATTCATTTCATTTTTTTCTTCAGTTATATTTAAAGTCAAATCAAATTTCGATGTTTTACCTATATAATTGTATTTTTTTATTTTCAATTCTTCAATTTCAAAATTAGCTTCATCTAAATTTTGATAGACAAACATTGTATCGAATAAAGCATTCCTACTTGTATCTCGATTAATTTCTAGCTTTCCTATTAACTCATCAAATTGATAATCTTGATTATCAAATGCCTTCAAAACCGTTTCTTTAGTTTCTTTTAAAAATTCTTTAAATGTCTTATTTGCCTCAGGATAATTCCTTATTGCAACAGTATTTACAAACATACCCATAAGATTTTGTAAATCAATGTGATTCCTACCGGACATCGGTGTCCCTATAATTAAATCTTCTTGATTTGTATATTTTGATAAAAGAGTTGAATATGCAGCAAGTAAAACCATATATAATGTGCTATCATTTTCCTTTGCAATCTTTTTTAGTTTATTCGTTATAAAAGAATCTATTTCAAATGTGAGAGAATCCCCTTCAAAGTTAAATTTACTAGGTCTTTTATAATCAGAAGGTAAATTTAATATTGGTAATTCACTTTTAAATACATCAAGCCAATATTTTTCTTGTTTTTTTATCTTCTTTGTATTGAAAAATCCCTTTTGCCAAGCAGAATAATCTTTATATTGTATATCATTCACAATTAAATCTTTTTCATTAACGTAACTGGCTAATTGCTCTAATAAAATATTTATTGACGTACCATCTGCAATAATGTGATGAATATCAAAAATTAGTATATGTCGTTTATTATCTATACTAATGACGCCTACTCTTAATAAAGGAGCCTTCTGCAATAAAAACGGTTTTGAAAATTCTCTAATCTTTTTATCAATATCCATTTCATTTACCACTTGCATTCTTTCTATTTTAAAATCAATTTCTTCAAAATAATGAATTTTCTGTACTATTATTCCATCAACTACATCAAAGCTAGTCCTTAGTATCTCATTATTTTTAATTATTTTTTTTAAACCATCTGTTATTTTCGATACATTCAACTTGCCTATTACTTCCATTGCTTCAGTAATATTATAAACATTACTAGCTGTTTCGAATTCTTGAGTAAGGTATATTCTTTTTTGAGCTGATGATGCCTCATAGTATCTTTTTTCTTGAATCTTTTTAATTTTTCTATACTCTTTTTTACGCACTGAAGATATATAGGAAGCAATATTTTTTATATTTTCTAGGCTAAAAAAATCTTTTATAGGAATATCTATATTTAGTTCTTTATGAATTCTTCCAACTACCTTTATAGCATTTAAAGAATGCCCACCTACGTCAAAAAAACTATCGTTAATACTTATCGTATAATTTATCTTTAAGATGTCCTTCCATATTTGAATTAGTTTTTCCTCTATATCATTTTTGGGATGTTCGTATATGCCTAATTTGCTTTCATCTTCTAATTTATTAAGCTTTAATCTATCAACCTTACCATTAATCGTAAGTGGTATTTTCTCTAATTTAATGAAGTTTGCAGGCATCATATAACTTGGCAATGTTTCTTTTAATTTCTCTCGTATTAAATCTTTACTATAATTACAGTTAGCTACATAATATGCGTATATATATTTATTATCTTCAATCTCTTTTACCAATACGACTGCTTCATTTATTTCATTTATTTTTAATAATGCATTTTCTATCTCACCAAGTTCTATTCTATATCCTCTTATTTTAACTTGATAATCTATTCTCTCGATAAATTCAATATTCCCATCTGGAAGCCACCTTGCCAAATCCCCAGTTTTATACATTTTATCATCTGTTTCATATGGATTTTCCACAAATTTCTTCTCAGTTAAATCGTTTCTATTTATATAACCTGATGCTAATCCCTCTCCCGATATACAAAGTTCGCCCGGTACCCCTATTGGCTGTAATTTGTTATTATTACCGATAACATATAATTTTGTATTTGAAATTGGTCCACCAATCGGAACAAATATATCTTCCTCATCTATATCATTTATTGGATAATAAGTTGCGAAAATAGTACTTTCCGTTGGGCCATATAGATTTATTATTCTATTAGGGCCCAAAAAATCGAATGCTTTCTTTGCATGCTTTAAAGATAATTTTTCCCCACCTATTAGTATTTTTTTAACATTTTGTAGGGATTTTAAATTTAATTCTACTAATGAATGGAATAAAGCAGTTGTAATAAACAATATACTTATTTTTTCTTTTTCTATTAATGATCCTAATTCTTTCAAATCGAGGGTATGATATTTTTCTGGAATTACAAGTCTTGCCCCATTTAATAAAGAACCGAATATTTCGAAAATAGATCCATCAAATACATAACTTGATAACTGTAAGAAGATATCATTTTTATTGATATTAATATAATTTGTATTGCCGACTAGGCGACTGATAACACAAGATTGGTTTATTAATGTTCCTTTTGGCCTACCTGTTGATCCGGATGTATAAATGATATACGCTAGTTCATTCCCTTCAAATGGAATATTAAGGTTATCAGCATTTAATATTTCATTCTCTTTAAGATCAATTTTTATTATTTTACACCCCAGGTTAACTATATCCTTTGAATTTCCCTGTTTTAATAATATTTTACAATTTGAATCTTCTAACATATACTTAACTCTTTCTTCTGGGTATTTATAATCAATAGGTAAATATGCTGCACCGGCTTTTAATATTGCTAAAATTCCTATTATCATTTCTGGGGATTTCTCAGCAATTAATCCAACTACGTCTCCTTTTTCCACGTTATTATCTTTTAGTTTATTTGCGATGATATTTGATTTTTCATTAAGCTCTTTATATGAAAACTTTTCATTTTTAAAAACAATCGCAATATGATCTGGGTTATTTTCTACTTGTTTTTCAAAAATTTCACTTAATGACAGATTTTTAGGAAAAGATATACTTGTACTATTAATGTCTTTCAACTTACTTTTTTCCTTTTCACTTATAATATCAATATCATCTATTCTAATTGTTAAGTTATTTATTACCTTTTGTAATATATTTACAAATATATCTTTTAGAATAAATATCTGATTCTCTTCGACATAATCAAAGCTATTAAATATTAAGGAAATTGAATCTTCTTTTACTCTAATATTTAAAGTAAGATCATTATTTGGTAGATTTAAAATATTTTTTATTTGAAGATCACTATGTAATTCTTCCATTACACAAAATACATTTATTTTTTCGTAAATAAAGTTTCTTTTATACAATTGTTCTAAAGGATAAAATTCATATAAAAAAGAATTAAAAAGAACATTTTTTTCATTAGAAAGAACTTTTTTAAAATCCAATTCTTTAGTTAATAGTTGTTTGGATAAAAGAAACTCATTATTTGCTTGTCTTTTATTATCTTTAATATATGGTGGAATTCCGATCGCAAATTGTGAGTATGAACACATTCTAGATAATGCAATTTTGAATACTGTTAATATTAATGTATATTTCATTATATTTTTGTCTTTTGTTAATTGTTTTATTTTATTAGTTATTTCTTTATCAATATCAACTTTTAAGAAATAAGATTCATTGCCCTTTTGATTTTTCTGAAATACTAAACGATCAAATTCAGTTGCTAACATTTCAATCCAAAAACTTTTAGATTTATTTATCACATCAGACTTTACTTCTTTCATTCTAGCTCACTCCTCTTTATAATTGTTCTGAGTTTGTGAAACCTATCAATAGAAATAGATCTTTATAGGGAGAAAATCTTCGCCTATACAGGGATAAATTTGAATTATTTTATTAAGTGAATTTAGTTACTTTATCAAGTATGCCTCGCGATAATTGCGTCGGGAATCGCCCGGAGGCTTTAACTTCTTACAGCGGATGTTTGGACATCCGCTGTAAACAGTCTTAGAACCACTACCTATAGAGGCGGGAGACTGCTGCTGAAAGAAGTTAAAAAGTAAATTCTAAATCTTCTTCGTTTAAATCATTAGATATTACACCATTGTAAATATTCGATAATTCCCCCTCGGTAATCAAGTCAATAGTTTCGATCTTTATATCCAGATTTTTTGATGTTAAATGTATAATGCTCTTAAAGTATTCTATAATTTTCTCAATTGTTGATTCTTTAAATAATGACGTTGCATAACTTAAATTAAACAATAATTCTCCTTCTTTTTCCTGACAAGCAATTGTAATGTTGAATTTTTCTGTATTTTCTTTGAAGGGATATGATGTAACTCTTAAATTATCTAGTTCTATTCTATCTTCCTGCATATTTTGAAGAACGAACATAACATCAAATAATGGATTTCTGTTTAAATCTCCCACCACACCTACCTTTTGAACCAACACATCAAATTGATATTCTTGATTATCAAAGGCCATTAGTGTCTTCTCTTTTACAATGTTTAAATAATCTATGAAATTTAATTCATTATCTACTTTTGTTCTAATTGCTAAAGTGTTTACAAACAAACCAATAACATTTTCCAAATCCTCTGATGTTCTTCCAGAAACAGGCGTTCCAACAACTATATCTTCTTGTTGGCAATATTTTGATAATAAAATATTTAAATTTGCTAATATAACCATGTACAGCGTGCTACTAGTCTTACGTCCTATTCCTTTTAAATTATCTGTGATAGTTTTATCTATTTTAAATTCGATGTTACTTCCTTTAAAGTCTCGTTTACTTGGCACAGGATAGTCCGTAGGGAATTTTGTTTCAGGTAACCTCCCTTGATATTCTCCTAACCAATATTTTTCTTGTTTTTTTAGTTCTTCACTTTTTAATATCTTTAATTGCCAAGCAGAGAATTCCTTATATTGAATTTTTAATGATTTCAACTTTTTGTCTGAGTACAAATCACTAAATTCTTTTGTTAATATCGCAACCGAAATGCCGTCAGATACAATATGATGAATATCAAAAATAATGATATTTCTCTCTTCCTCTACATTTATTACTCCAACTCTAATAAGAGGAGGTATTTTTAAGTTAAATGGCCTTATAAAATTTGCTACCTTTTCTGAAATTTCATCTTCGTTTTTGACTGTTAGCATTTCAATTTTAAACACTAAATCATCTATTGGTTGAATTTTTTGTACTATGTCTTCATCAACAATTTCAAAACTGGTTCTTAATGATTCATGCCTTTCTATTAACTGTCTTATTACTCTATTTATTATATTAAGATCGAGTTTGCCTATTACTTCTATAACCTTTGGCATATTATAAACCGTTCCATTATTTCTCTCTTGTAGCAGATACATTCTTTTCTGTGCAGAGGAAGTTCTATAATATTGTTGTTTAGCTGTAAATTTTTCTATCTCTTCGTATTTATTCTTCTCCACTTTGCTAATATATTTAGTGAGTTCTTTTATATTTTTAGCCTTAAATAATTCTTTTATTGGTATTTTTACATCTAATAACTTGTGAATTCTGCCTACCAATATTGTTGCATTTAATGAATGTCCTCCCAAATCAAAAAAGTTGTCATTTATACCTATTCTTTTTACCCCTAAAATTTCTGACCAAATTTCCACTAAATTTTCTTCCATCTTATTTCGTGGAGCAACATAGTTATTTGAAATTTGATCTTCTTTATTTGGATCAGGTAAGGCTTTTCTATTTATTTTTCCATTTGAATTTAGTGGCATTTCTGCAACTTCGATAATGAATGAGGGTATCATGTAGTCAGGCAAGGTTGCTGATAAATAATCTTTAATTTCAGATGTATTTAATTTTCTATAACAGGTTACATATGCACAAAGATACTTTTGAGTATTTTGATCAATTTTCCCTACAACTACTGCTTGTTTTATATTTTCAAGACTCAATAATCTATTTTCTATTTCTTCAAGTTCTATTCTATATCCTCTAACTTTTACCTGATTATCTATCCTCCCTAAAAATTCTATTTCTCCATTTGATAGCCATCTTGTTAAATCTCCAGTTTTATATATTTTCAAACCTTTTTCAAACGGACTTTCAACAAACTTTTCCGCTGTTAAATTTTCTTTATTTAAGTAGCCTCTTGCTACTCCATCTCCACCTATACATAATTCTCCCGGAACTCCTATAGGCACTATTTGCATATTTTCATCAAGAATATATACTTGAGTGTTATTTATTGGTTTTCCAATAGTAAGGTTGTTGTCTTCATTTACATAAAGTTTGCTTGTTGACCAAATAGTTGTTTCAGTAGGTCCATATACATTAAAAACTTTTAAATTATCGTTTCTATCTAATTCTTCAACTAAATTTTTAGGAACTTCTTCTCCACCAATTAGCACTGTTTTTAATTCTTTTATTGATTTTTTAAACTTATTACTTTCTAATAAGGATTTTAATCTGGAAGGCGTACATTGCATTACCTCCACTTTATTTGCAACAATTACTTTTGATAATTTATCTCCATCAATTACTTCTTCCTCATTTACAATTACTATTTTCATTCCTTGAGCAAGTGGTACTAAAGTTTCTAAACCAAAAATATCAAATGAAATTGTTGTAATACATAATATATTTTTATACTCATTTAGGCCTGTTGCAGCTACAATGCCATGTATAAAATTATTTACTTGTTTATGTTCAACCATTACTCCTTTTGGATTGCCTGTTGAACCTGAAGTATATATCACATTTGCTAAATCATGTGAGTTATTTACTATACTCAAATTATTATCATCTAAGGAATAACAATCTTTACTAATATTAATAACACTACCAGTAAACTGTAAATCATCTTCTAATTCCTTGGCTGTTATTAAAATTTCTACACCTGAATCCTCGAGCATATACTCTATTCGACTTCTAGGAAGATTTATATCAATTGGCAGATACGCTCCACCTGACTTTAAAACCCCCATAATACCAATGATCATATGAATGGATCTTTCTACAAATATCCCTACTATCGAATCAGCTTTTACCCCTTTTTCCCTAAGAATCCTTGCTACTTGATTTGATTTTCTATTCAATTCATCATAAGTTAATTTATCATCCTTACATACAACTGCAACTTCATTAGGAACTTTTCTTACTTGCTCTTCAAATAATTGTTGAATTGTTTTGTTTTTAGGATAAATTACCTCTGTATTGTTAAAATCTTTAATAATTTTTTCCTTTTCATTATCTGTCAAAAGTTGAATGTCAGATATGGATAAAGCACTATCTTTAATTATATTTTTTAATATTGTTATAAAATATTTTCCCCACAATGTGACACTATCTTCTTTTAACAAACTAGTTTTATAATTCAAATTAACGTTAAATGCCCCATTGTCCTCGAGAATTTCCAATGTGAAATCAAACTCGGCTATTTTTGATTTATAATCATATGTTTTGATTTCAACATTATCAATGCTAAACATTCTCTCGTCTATATTCTCGTATATAAACATGACATTTATTAATGGGTCTCGCTCACCATTATTTTCTGTATTTAGTTTATTAACAAGAAAATTAAATGGATAATTCATATGAGCATAAGCCTCTAGAGAACTTTGTTTTAACCTACTTAAAAATTCAGTAAATTTCATTTCGTTAGAAATTTGATTTCTCAAAATAATTGTATTAGTAAACATACCAATATTATTATCAAATTTACTATTCCCTCTGTTAGTAACAGGTGTGCCGATTATTATATCCTTCGTTTTTGAAAGCTTGTAAAGTAATACCTTAAATGCCGCAGCTAGTACCATAAACAGTGAAGATTCAGTTTTTTTTGCAAACTGTTTAAGGTCAAAAACCAAATCTGATTCTATCGGCATTTTTACAGTATTACCTGCAAATTGATTAATCGAATAATGGTTGTAATCAAAAGGAAGATTTAGCTTTTCTCTTTCACCTGATAATTTTTTTAACCAATATGTTTCATTTTCCTTTATTTCCTCAGAATTTAAAAATTCTTCTTCCCATAAGACATAATCTGAATATTGGTTATAAATTGGCTCCAGATTTTCACCTGAATATAATTTTATTAGTTCTTGACCTAATATATCTAATGAACGTCCATCAGCTATTGTATGATGTAGATCTATTAACAATATTTCCTTTTCCTGTGAAGCTTTAATTAGAGTTACTTTAAACAATGGTCCTTTTGATAAATCAAATTTACTAATATTCTCCTTGATTAAATCATCTAAACTCTGAGATTCTTGCTTTTCAACTTCATTAATTTTAAAATCTATTTCCTCTACAACCTCTTGAACAAATAGATCTTCTTCAATGTATAATTTTGTTCGTAAGCTTTCATGTCTAGCTATTATCATTTGGAACACAGTCTCTAATTTTTTTATATTTATTCGACCTTTTATTTCTAATGTCCCTATTATATTATATGGATCATTCTCATTTATTAGAATAGTTGAGAAAAGCCTTTTTTGATTTAAAGTCATTGGAATTACTTTATGATTCGGAAAAATATTTTTTACTTTTTTTAATTTTGTTTCTTCTGAAAACTCAAAACCACTTTCTCTTAATTCATATATACTTTCTTTTATTTTACTTATTATTATTTCAATATCCTTATAGGAAATTTCTGTATTGAAACAACATGTTCTTCTTTCCCACGTATAAATACCTTTATAATTTAATAAATAAAAGAATAAATCCATTTCTATTGGAAACAATGATGAGTCATATTTTCCATATGATTCAAATTTGAATTGTGAACCAAAGTAACTTATTCTCATAGGAACTCTTTCTCTTCCAAAAAACTCGTTTACTTCTTCTACAAATACCCTCGTTTTTTCATTTACTTCCATTTGTAAATCATTGCCTTTTTCTTTCAAAAGAGAAAGTACCGCATACGCAGCCGCCATACTAAGAGGGTTTTTACAAAATGTCCCAGCAAAAGTTACTGTTTCTTTATCTGGTATAGAGTTATCTCCAAATGACCAGCTTCCTCCGTCTATGCTATCTAAATATACCTGCTTGCCGGCTACAACACCTATCGGAAGTCCACCACCAACTATTTTTCCATAAGTAACTATATCAGCTTCAATTCCGAAATAAGCTTGTGCTCCACCCGTTTGAATTCTAAATCCATTTAGCATTTCATCAAAGATTAAAATAATACCTAATTCTTCTGTTAATACTCTTAATTCTTTAAGGAATTCTTTCGGCTGAAAACCAGGTCTTCTACTTTGTACAGGCTCTACTAATACAGCTGCAATATCATTTTTATTCTCTTTAATATATTCTAATGACTCTTTAGACCCGTAGAGTAAACTTACCGTATCTTTAATATTTCCATATGTTGAACCTAATGAAGTAGGATACGGACCTTCTTCATCTGTATCTGTTAGAATACCATCAAACGTTCCATGATAGGATCCAGAAAATTTTACAATCTTTTCTTTTCTTTTGCATGCTCTAGCAATTCTTAAAGCAACCATTACAGCTTCTGAACCTGTATTACAGAAGGCAACTCTTTCTACTCCGGTTAAATCTTTTATCAATTTAGCTACTTTCCCTGCTAAATCACTTTGCGGTCCTAATTCAAAGCCCTTCTCTAATTGAGCTTTGATAGCATCCGTAATAAATGGAGGATTGTGCCCAAAATAATGGACTCCATATCCTATTGCTAAATCTATATATTCATTTCCATCAATATCCCAAAACCTTGTTCCTTGGGATCGTTTGGATATAATCGGATAAAGTAATTTTTTTAATGTCATCCTAAAATTAAGTGAATTTATCCAATCCGAGAATACAGTATTATACTTTTCTGCATGATTTTTTGAGCTTTTTGTTTTAGTATTATATTTTAAGATAAAATCATCTACAAATTTTTTTTGCATATTATTTAATGAGTCTTCTTCAAAAATCATGGAGTTATTATTTATTTTAGGGAAAACACTCCTTGAATTGCTTGCTGGTTTAGCAGAAAATTCCTTTCTACTTATATCCATCAAATTTTCTAACTGGGCATGGATATCCTTAATTCGGTTTTCCATATTATTTAAATAATTAACATTTTCCGCATTCTCGTAATCAGTATTTTCACATGAAATATTTGACTGTTGTTTCACAGTGCTCTGTTTAAACATTTCTGATTTAGGTAAATGTTTTTCTATATATTCAGCAATTAAACCTACTGTGTTCAAATTTAATAAGAATTCATTTATAGAAATATTTAATTTATATTTATTATCAATATGTTTTTTAAAGTTTAGTAATAATAAAGAGTCAAAACCTAATGAAAATAAATTATCTTCACGGTTTATCTCCTCTATATTCAATCCAGCTATAATATTAATTATATTTTTTATCTCTAACTCTATATCGTATAAACTTAAAGAAGAGTTCTCTATTGTAAGAGTATTATTCCCAATGGAGCTATTCGATTCACCCGATTTTTCTGAATTTTTATTCAACACGAATTCTTTGTAGTTCTTCTTATTCTTATTTAAATCAATCCAATACTTTTTCCTTTGAAAAGAATAATTAGGGAGTATTACCTTCTCCTTTTTATATTCTTTGTAAAAGGATTTCCAATCAACCTGTACACCATTTAAATATAATAGAGATATAGAATCAAATAGTTGCTTATATTCATTTAAGCCTTTTCTTAATGACGGTAAAAATAGCGCTTCACCATTAATACATTGATTAGCTAATCCACAAAGTGTTGCGTCGCCACCTATTTCAATAAAAATATCGCTTTCTAATTCCTTGGCCGTTTCCATTGCTTTATAAAAATTAACTGTATTGGATAAATGATTGGACCAATAGATTGCATTCCCAAACGTGTCTTTATTTTCTTGCTTTCCAGTTATAGAAGATATAAAAGTTACGTTATTTTCCGAATATTTCACATCACTTATTTTTTCTTTATAACTATCGATAAATTCCTTCATTAAAACCGAATGAAATGGATGTGTAATATTTAACTCTTCTATAAACACTCTTTGTTTTTTTTGGATGATTTCAATAACTTTATCTACTTCTTCACTAAGCCCTGATATTGTTACATTTTCAGAAGCATTTATAGCTGCAATTGAAACATTTTTACATCCACTCTCTTTTATTGACTCGCTTGCAACTTCCACACTTGTTAGTACACCTACCATTTTCCCATCAATATCTAGGGTATCCATTAACATACCACGATGAGCAATCATTTTAATTGCATCATCTAAACTTAAAATTCCAGCATAGCAGGCTGCAGTGAATTCACCTATACTATGTCCAATTACTGAGTTTGCCTTAATGCCCAAAGACTCCCAAATTTTGGTTAGTGCATATTCAATAGAAAATATAATCGGCTGCGAATAAATAGCTTTATTCAATAAATCATTATCATTTTCTCCATAAATAATATCTAAAATATTGAAATTTAAAATTTTATAAAATTTTTCATTACATAAATCTAGTGTTTTTTTAAAACCCGATGATTTTTCATATAATGTTTTTCCTATATTCTTATAAATTGATCCTTGACCAGTAAATAAAAACGTAATATTATTCATTTTAAACTTGGAAGAATCATTTTTAAAATGATCAAATTTATCAAACATATTTAATATATCGGCTTTGCTTGATCCATTAGCAGCAAAACGATAATCCATATGACTCTTACAAATATTAGAACTGTAACATATATTACCAATTGACTCATTAGATTTAGACAAATATTCTTTCATATTTATGATAGAATATTTCAATGCCTCTTCATTTTTAGCAGATAAAGTTAACAAGTGATAAGGCAATTCCTTCTCTTCGATATTTACTTTAACTAATGGTGGTTCTTCAATAATTGCATGGGCTAAAGTACCTGTGAATCCAAATGCACTAATCCCCGCTCTCCTAATCTTTTCTCCAGGTTTCCACTCAACAAGTTTATTGACTACTTGTAAATTTCCCCAATCGATTTTAGAACTTTTTTTATTGAAATGGATATTAGGCGGTAGCTGATTATGTTTAAATGATTGGATTATTTTTATTAAACCAGCCATTCCTGATGCGGCTTCTAGATGAGCAATATTGGTTTTCACTGCTCCTATTAACAAGTCATTTTTCTTATCTTTAAATATTTCATTTAGAGCTTGAACCTCAATGGTATCACCTAAAGGGGTGCCCGTCCCATGCGTTTCAATATAATCAATATCATTTATAGTCATTTTAGCTTGAGTTAAAGCTTGTTTTATTACTCTTTTCTGTGCACTTCCATTTGGAGCGGTCATCCCATTTGTTCTTCCATCTTGTCCAACCGAAACGCCCTTTACGATTGCATAAATTGTATCGTTATCTGCTTTAGCTTCGGATAACTTTTTTAATACTATGACGCCACATCCCTCACCTCTACCAAAACCATCTGCATTCTCAGTAAATGTTTTACATCTGCCGTCTGCAGCTAATCCGTGCTGTTTTGAAAGACCAATGAATGACTCAGGAGTTAATAACATATTAGCTCCCCCAACAATTGCTAATGAGCATTCGCCCTTTTTTAGACTTTCTACGGCAGCATTTAAAGCCACTAACGAGGACGAACAGGCTGTGTCAAATGTTACCGCAGGTCCTTTAAAATCATAGAAATAGGATAATCTACCACTGGCAGCACCATAGGTTATACCGCCAACAGAATAAGGCGTTATTTTTTTTTCATCACCTGAGAACATATGAGCCCTAAAATAATCACTAGAACTAATTCCTACAAATACTCCGGTATTACTCCCACGTAACTTTTTTATATTTACCCCAGAATCTTCAAGCGCCTCCCAACTTACTTCTAACAATAATCTTTGTTGTGGATCTATAGAGCTTGCTTCTACAGGAGAAATTTCAAAATGTCGATTATCAAATTCATCAACAGGGACATTTAAAAATGCCCCGTATTTCGTATACATCTTTCCAATTTCGTCTACATTATCACTATAATATTCTTTATAATCAAAGCGATCCTTTTTAATTTTTGTTACAGTATCAATCCCATTAGAAAGAATATGCCAAAACTGCTCTGGATTATTTGCACCTCCAGGAAATCTGCAACCGTGTCCTACTATAGCTATATCATCATCTTGGTTTTTTTTAGATAATTCTTCGATTTTCCTAGCTGCTTTTCTCAAAGCTTCCTTGTATTTATTCGTTTCTTGTTCCACAACCATTCCTCCCTTTTTTAGTCTACTAAAGACTCTATTTCTGCTAAAAGGTCATCTATAGTTTCAGAAGTATTTAAGCCGTCATTATTTATGTCATTTTCACTAGTCTCTTCTTCGAAAGATAAAACTTCCATAAGCAGATAATCATTTAACTCTTTTAAAGATGGATAATTGAAAAATACAGAAATATCGAGTTCTTTGCTTGTTAATTTATTTATTTCATTTCTCATAGAGAAAATCATTAATGAGTCCGCTCCCTGTTCTGTTAGTGACTGATCTAATACTAAAAGGGATGCATCATCAAACCCCATTAAAGTCGCTGCAATATTTTTCAATTTTTCTTGTAAATAATCATATCTTTCTGAAAACTTCAACGACCTTAAAACTGATAAGATATTAGCCTCACTATTTGTCTTGTCTTTTTTTCTATTAGTAACATCATCTAAATTTATTAGTTTTGATAAAAATGTAGTCATTTCTTCTAATTTAGTGTTTTCATTATATAAATCCCAGTTCATGTCAGCGACCAGAATAGATGAATGATTTTCATTAAGTAATTTATCAATCATTTTCATCCCTAATTCTGTACTAATGCTATAAATTCCTTGTTTCTCTATTCTTTTCATATTCTCTTCATTTCTAGATGCCATACCTATCTCAGACCATGGTCCCCAACAAATCGATATTGCAGGTAAGTTTAATTTTCTTCTATATTGAGCAAAGATGTTCATAAAATAATTCGCGGTTGCATAATTTGCTTGACCTATATTTCCTATTACAGAAGCAATGGATGACATCATAACGAAAAAGTCCAACTCACAATTCCTTAATGAATGATGTAAATTGTATGTTCCAAAAACCTTACTCATAAACATTTGCTCAAAACTTTCCCATGTTTGATCTCTTATAAGCCTATCATCTAAAATACCAGCTGCATGAACTACGCCTTTTATCTCCGGGAAATTCATGGTAATATCAGATATTAAAGCAGAAATATCTGATTCTTTACTCACATCAACCTGACATATAAGTACTTTTATACCTCTTTCTTCCCAACTCTTTACCTTGTCAAGAATATCCCCCTTGGGCTTATTTCTGCTTAACAAAACTAAATTACGTGCCCCTTTTTCTATTAAATACTCTGAATAGAGCATTCCGATACTACCCGTTCCCCCAGTTATGAGATACGTTGCTTCAGACTTTATTGCTATATCAAGATTTTTATGTTTTTTCTTAGAATAGGTATTTTTGACCAATCTCGAAACATATCTCTTATTATTGTTTCTTAAACAAACTTGTTTCTCATCGTTTGTTATTATTTCTTTTATAATTACATCATCAATTTCCTTATTGATCATGCTACTATCAACGTCAATGATTCCTCCCCATAATGGATTAAATTCTAGTCTAATAACTTGTGAAAAGCCCCATAAAGTTGATTGATAAATAGAAATTGGACTATTGTCTAAATCATGCACGTTATTAGTTATTACTTTTAAGTTCATTTTTTCAACTAAATTCAAGTCAGTTATGGCTTGTACAAGATGCAATAATTGACTGCAAGCTGTTTTTTCTTTCAATGTCTCTAAAGTTATTTGATTGATGCTTTCTTCATTAGATTCAGAAATAAATAAAATGTTAAACTTTTCATTATCAAATTTATATACTATGTCTTTAAATAGTGTGTAAAAATCTTCTTTTTCGTTATCGGAAATGCAATAGGTATTATCATCCAGTTCCATTAAATTTTTACCAGACAGGACTTTAATAGAATCCATTCCAAGTAAACTCAACTTGTCATATATTTTATTGCAGATTTCGTTATTATTTGAAAAAATAATGAATTTTTCATTATTTTTAAATTCAATATTTCCAAATGATTTTTCCACCCATTCAACGTTATAAAGCATTTGATCGCCACTATAGTTTAGTTCCTTTAGTAGGCTTTTTCGATCTGTGAGTTTTGCCATAATGTTTTCTATCTCAAATACGATCTCACCTTTTTCATTATAAACAGCAATATCTCCAATAACCCCTTCTTTTTGATCATTATTAACCTTTACATGGCACCAATAACTTTCTGCATCTTTATAGTAATACTTAATTTTCCCTAATGAGATGGGAATTGTTGTTTTAAGCACATCTGTTGTCTTTTCAGAATTCATTTTCCTACTTAGTTCAGATACAGCGAACACAGATTGGAATATAGAATCTATTAAGCCTGGATATAATGTATATGATTCTTTATTTGGAATTTCTATCTTCGGATCAATTAAGCAGACCCCTTCACTTTCTCCCCTCCATACTCTCTTTATTCTTTTAAAACCTTCGCCTAAATTAAAGCCAAATTTGCTCATTACATCATAGATATTGAAACCTGATAAGTCTTCCGGAAACATATTTTTTAGATCATCTATATTTATCTTTTTCTCAGAGGTCTCGTCCTTTATTACAGTTAAACTTCCTTGACAATGTGTAGACCAATCTCCATGTTCCGCTTTACTGTCTTTACTTATTATTTGAAACTTCTTTCTTTCTTCATGGATATCTTCTATTAATATTTGCACTGTTCTTTCATCACCCTTACTTGCTATTAAAGGTGAATGGAATTCAACATTTTCAATAATACATACAGATGATTTATAATAATCTTCAATAATTGATACAAGCATTGACATATGCGCAGCAGCAGGAGATATTGCCGTGTCAAAAATAATATGCTCTTTCATAAAGTATGGAGAATTCATTGTAAAGGAGTTCTGATAAACTAAACTATTTTTTAATTGTGGTGTACTAAATCTCTGCCCAATAATTGGATGATAATCATTCCTTATTTGATCTGGTAATTTTTTTTCATGAGAACACACCGGTTCCATCCAATATGGTTTTCGTTCAAATGAATACGTAGGTAATTGAACTCGGTTATATGTTTTATTAATATTTGTTTCGAACTTATCCCAAAGTACCTTTACACCACTACAATACAGTTCCCCTAAACTATAACTGATTTGTTCCCAGTCACTTTTCTTCATATCTAAAGAGTTTAATAATTTTATTTCTCCCCTTAAAGATAATTTTGACAAGGCACATAAAGTTTTATTTGCTCCAACCTCTAAAAATACTTTATCCTCTGCATCCTTTATTGAAGTAATAGAATGATAAAAATCAACCTTTTCTTTAATATGGTTTGTCCAATAATTAGCATCTAAAATCTCTTCTTCCCCTATTGCTCTTGCAAAGGTAGAAGAAATATAGTTCACACTTGATTGATTAAATTTCACCTGTGAAGCAATCTCTTTGAAATCCTCTAAGATAGGTATCATCAAGTTTGAATGGAATGCATGGGAAACATATAATCTAGCTACCTTTATTTTTTGTCTTTCAGCTTCTTTTGCAAGCTCTTCAATAGCATTTTTCTCACCTGATACAACAATATTATTTTCAGCATTATAAATTGCTAGAGATAATGCATCATCATATTTTTCTATTAATTTATTCACTGTATTTTCATTTGCATAGATAGATAACATAGCTCCTTCTCCAGGTGCTGAATCCATTAGTCTTCCTCTTATTGCAACTAACTTTACTGCATCATTTAAATTCATTATTCCTGCTACAACAGCTGCAGCATACTCTCCTATACTATGCCCTATAACAACACTAGGTTTAACACCCATTTTCTCCCACATTTTACAAACAGAATACTCAATTGTGAATATTAGTGGTTGTGCATACAAAGTCTTTTCCACTTCTTCATTTGTACATTTTCCACTATAAATAAGATCTACTAAAGATTTTAAAAGAAATGGTTTAAATAATTTATCACATTCGTCAAATACTTCTCTAAATGTTGGGTTATTATCATATAATTCTTTTCCCATCCCTACATATTGGGAACCTTGACCTGTAAATAAAAATACAACCTCTGTTTCTTTTTTGAATTTTATTGGTTCATTTATATTGGTAGAAATACCTATTTTATTTCCGTTAATTAAATAAGCTTCCATCCTATTCATTATTTCTTCCTTTGTTCTTCCAGAAACCGTGAATCTATAATCAAAATCAAATCTAGATATATTATTTGTATAAACAACATCTTTTATATTTACACTATCACTCTTCATATAATTCAAATAATTACGAATATTATCCTGTAATGATCTCTCACTCTTTGCTGATAGCTTTAAAATATAGATTGGGTCACTACTGTTTTTTATTACTGTTTTTTTCTTTGGAGGCTCTTCAATAATAATATGAGCATTCGATCCCCCAAAACCGAAACCGTTTATTCCCACTCTTCTTATTTTCCCCTCACTTTTCCAATCAGAGTTACTTTCCACCACTTTTACCGGGGATTTATCCCATTGAATAAATGGATTTGGGTTTTCAAAATACAAGTTTCCAGGAATTACATCGTTTTTAAATGATAAAAGTACTTTTATGATACTAGCCATACCCGCAGCTGCTTCTAAATGCCCAATATTTGATTTAACTGAACCGATTTTCAATGGGTTTTCTTTCGTTCTATTTTTACCGTATGTTTCAACAACTGCTTTTACCTCTATTGGATCTCCCAGTTTTGTACCAGTTCCATGCATTTCAATGTAATCAATATCCGATTCATTTAATCTGGCATCATTTAATGCCTTTTTAATAACTTTTTCCTGAGCTAAACCATTTGGTGCCGTTAATCCATTACTTTTACCATCTTGGTTTACTGCGGTACCGCGAACTACACCTAATATATTATCATCATTTTTTTCAGCATCTTTTAATCGTTTTAAAATAATAACGCCAGCACCTTCTCCTCTGCCATATCCATTAGCAGATGCATCAAAGCTTTTACTACGTCCATCTACAGAAATAGCTTCTAATTTAGAAAAACATACATGAACAGCTGGAGAAATCATCAAATTAGCTGCTGCTACTACTGCAGTGTCTACTTCACCAGCTTCCAACGCTTTACATGCAACATGTAAAGCTGTTAAAGAAGAGGAACATGCTGTATCAAGGACCATTGAAGGCCCCTCAAAGCCAAAAGTATAGGATATTCTTCCACAAGCTGTACTAAAAGTTGTTCCAGTTAGAGAATATGCATCTATTTTACGTAAATCTCCTGATTTATAATGTGCAAATGAGTATTCTTCTCCCGCAATACCTACATATACACCAGTATTACTACCAAAATAATTACCTATATTTATCCCTGAATTTTCAAAAGCTTCCCAAGTTAGCTCTAATAGCATTCTTTGTTGAGGATCTAAAGCATAAGCTTCTTTTGGAGATATATTAAAAAATTTCGCGTCAAATTGTTCTATTGGAATATTTAGGAAACCACCTTTTTTTGTATATAATTTTCCAGGTTCGCCTTTATCCGGACTATAGAATTTTTCTATATCCCATCTCTCTTCTGGCATATTGGATATACCATCTTTTCCATTCATTAATATATCCCAAAATTCCTCCGGACTATTTCCTCCTGCTGGGAAACGGCAACTAACTCCAACAATAGCTATAGAATCTTTGTCAGTAGCATTTAAATCACTGTCTAAAAAATTATTAACCGTTGTTTCTTCTTTATTTAACTCATTAAATAAATAATCCGTATATTCATTTATATTCGGATATTCAAATAACGAGGAAACTTGAATGTTAATACCAAATCTTTTCGAAACTTTTTCAATAAATAATGGGATATCTATAGAGGCAAGACCTAAATCAGTAAAAGGCTCATCAGAGTGAGAAATATTTAAATCTAATATATCCTCAATCAAATCTACTAAATACGTTAAAATATTTTGTTTTGAATATTTTAAATTTTTTTCCATTAAATACATTCCCTTCAGTTAAGATATTTTATCTAAGACTAATTCACTTACTGTTTAAATAAATTTGATATACCTTATTTTTGTTTTTAACAGAAATTTCAAATATTTCCTCTACATTCAAATAATTCTGATTATTATTAAGAATAAAAAAGGCTAAGAATATATTTTCCTCCTTAAAGATCGATATAGAAAATAGGTCATCTAAACTTACCTTTGCCTTTTAGATGAAAATTTTATTTTACGACTTTGTAAGAAGAAAAAATTCTAAGCACTTAGCATAACTTTTAAAAACATTAAATTTTAAATATCACTCACCACCATCTTTTTGCCCCAGATAATAATTACAGTAATTCTATAAATATAACTATTATTGCCATTTTTTAAAATGTTATCACAGCTTTTTTGGTTAATCAAACAAAAATGTTAATTTTATCAAATTAAACAAAATCCTGTTGTTTTTTGAAAATTTCTATTTTTTTACAAAATAGGTTGATTATAAAAAAATATTATGATATATTCCTATTGTTGTGAAATATTAGAATTTTTATATTTATCAATTTTAACCTTCTCTTTTCATATCCTTCATGCAACCACACAAATTTTATTGAGTTACCAATTGTATCTATTCTATTTATTAGACATTATTCAGAAGAATTAACTAAGGTCCTTCTACAAAACCACTCTTTTAAGAAAATTTATCTTCAGTTTGATATGAACTGACTAAAGAAGTAAGGCTTTTACAAATAATGTAATAAAAGCTAACGTACCTAATTTACATGGTACGGGAGGGATAAAACACTTTCAATGGGCTCAAAATTGATAGGTAGTTTATTCCATTTTACTTAAGGAGGAAAAAATTAGTGACTAATAATTTAATTGAATTCAGAAATATTACCAAGGAATATTTCATAGGTGAAGTTCCAATAAAAGCGTTAAATGGAGTAAATTTCATTATTGAGGAGGGAGAGTTTGTTGTCATTCTAGGTGCAAGTGGTGCTGGTAAAAGTACAATCTTGAACATTTTAGGTGGCATGGATACTCCTACTTTAGGAGAGGTAATCGTGGAAAAAAAGGATATTACAGAGTTTAATGAAAAAAAACTAACGGACTACAGAGCAAAAAAAATTGGCTTTGTGTTTCAATTTTATAATCTAATACCTAATCTTACTGCTTTAGAAAATGTTGAGTTTGCAGTTGAAGTTTCTAAAAATCATTTAGATCCTGAAGAAACTCTAAAACAAGTTGGTCTAATTGACAGAATGAATAATTTCCCTTCTCAACTTTCCGGTGGGGAACAGCAAAGGGTTGCAATAGCTAGAGCGATTGCTAAAAATCCATTACTTTTACTTTGTGATGAACCAACTGGAGCTTTAGATTATAAAACAGGAAAATCAGTATTGCAACTTCTTGAAGACATAAATAGAGAAACACATAAATGTGTCGTCTTAATAACACATAATTCAGCTATTGCCCCTATGGCTGACAAAGTAATAAAAGTGAAAAGTGGTGTTATTGAGAATATTACTATAAATGAAAATAAAAAACCTATAAAGGATATTGAATGGTAATGAATAAATTATTTTTAAAATTAATAAGAGACCTGAAATTATATAAGGGGCAATTTATTGCAATTACGTTAGTAATTATTGTAGGAGCATTTTTCTTTGCAGGGTTTTCAACTTTCTCAAAAAATCTCAGTGAATATTCCTCTGAATATTTCGAAAAGACGAACCTAGCTGATTTATGGGTTTACTATGACAATATAACTCCTATAGATGTCCAAAAATTAGGGGAAATTGATGGTATTAAAAATATTGAAGGACGTTATGTTTTAGATGCAAATCAAAAGTTTGATGATGTAAAAACGACTTTAAAGCTACATTCACTCCCTCAAAATAATCGTATTAATCAAATAGTAATGATTGAAGGAAATAGACCAACAGACTCTCATTCAATTGTATTAGATACAGATTATGCAAAAGAACATAATTATTCTGTTGGTGATGAAATAAACCTAAGCACAGCTTATAAAGATATCACTTTAAAAATAAGCGGATTCGGCGAAAGTTCCGAATATACTATAAAATCTAGGGATACCTCAGATTTCCCCCCGAACCATAAAGAATACGGGATAGCATACGTTTCAGAACAAACAATGAGTAATATTATAGGGGAAAATATTTATAATGAAGTCGTTATTGATGTAGAGGATGGATTAGATTTAAATTTAGTTGAAAATGAAATAGAAAAAAGTTCAACTAATTTACATTATTTTTATACATTAAAAAGAGACTTAAATTTAAGTTATAAACAGTTTACTGGTGAAATAAAGCAACAAGAAGAACTTGCAAAAATATTGCCTATTATATTCTTTCTAGTTGCTGCTATCATTACCTTTTTAACAATGTCCAGGCTTGTGGATTCGCAAAGAACTCAAATTGGAATCATGAAAGCATTGGGTATTAAAAATTCAAAAATAGTAACTCATTATCTTGGTTATGCAATAATAATTGGATTTATTGGTGGGCTTGTTGGATCATTGTTAGGGTCAATATTCTTTCCAAAAATATTTATGGACCAAGTAAGAGCAATAATTTCACTTCCTGGCTTTGAAATTCGTATATATTATATCTTTATTTTAATCGCTATAATTTTTTCCATTGCATTTGGTGTTTTAGCATCATTCATGTCTTGTAAAATAATTTTAAAAGAAACAACTACTGAATCATTAAGAGTCAAACCCCCTAAAAAAGTTAAAAAAATATTAATAGAAAGAAATACAACTTTTTGGAGAAAGCTTTCTTACAGTAATAAACTTATTTTAAGAAATATTTTTATTAACAAAAAAAGAGCTATTTACAGTTCTTTAGGGGTTGTCTGCTGTGTCACCTTATTGATACTTGCCTTTGGATATAAGGGCTCTAGACAATTATTAATAGATAAGCAATTTAATGAAGTATATAATTATGATCTTAGGGTTGTGTATAAAACACCTATTAAAAATTTAAGTAGCGATATCCCATATAATGATATTAATTTTAATACACTGGCTCAAACTAGTGTAGTTATTACTAATATTGAAGATAAAAAAGATAGCAATCTACTAATTACAAATAAGGAAAATAATTTAATAAATAATTTTAATAAAGAAGGAAACATATTACCTCTAGATGATGAAGGTGTTATAGTCGCTAAAAGATTTGCAGAAAGATATAAGTTATCTATTGGGGATTCACTTCAATTAAAATTAATAGATTCAAAGTATAAAGGGAAATCTATAGAAGTAAAAATCTCTAATATATCTGAACAGTATTTAAATCAAGAAATATTCGCTACACCGAAGCTCTTATCTAATTTGGGCGTTTATTATGAACCAAGCACACTTCTAATTCAAGGAAAAGACCCAACCAAATTGGACGAAATTTATAAAACCTTTAATAGTATGGGGAATCTAAAAGAAGTTAAGTCTAAAAATGAAATAAAGAAGCTTACTGAAGACGGTCTACAAAATCTATATAATATGATTGTGGTATTAATTATTTGTGCAATTGTATTATCCTTTGCAGCAATATATAACATTTCTGTAATTAATATAACTGAAAGGATACGGGAACTGGCAACATTAAAGGTACTAGGTTACCAAAGAAATAAAATAAATAAGCTTATTTTTATGGAAAATATTTTTATTACTATTTTTGGGGTAATTATTGGAATTCCAATAGGGATTGCTTTATATATGCTCATTATAAAGAAATTCACTCTTGATAATATGGTGTTTCCTATCACACTAGATATAGGATCTTTACTGTATCCAGTAATCATCACTTTTATTGTTACTATTTTATGTAACATATTTTTAAGAAAAACTGTAAAGAAAATTGATATGATTGAATCACTTAAGAGTATAGAATAAACAGGAAATCATAAACCAACCAGTTGTCATTATAAATCAGCAACTGGTTGGTTTATTTTATCTTACAAGATATTGTTTTTTAATATAATAGTTTCAAACATATAGCTGCACCTAAAATAAGAATAATGCATACAATTCGCCGCCAGTCCTTGGATTCATTGAAAAACAACATTCCAAGTAAAGCGCCACCGGCCGCTCCAATTCCTGTCCAAATTGCATAGGCTGTCCCCATTGGTAATGTTTCCATAGCATATGCAAGGCCAGCAAAGCTCAAGGTAAATGCGAAAATCAATAACACCAAATTTTTTATACTTTTAGCATCATTATATTTACTAATCATATAAACACCCATCATCTCACATAGTCCCGCGACTACTAATGCAATCCATGCCATTATTCGTTCACCTCTTTTTCTTTAGGCTCACCTGTCACTAGCTTTAAACCGACGACCCCTGCAAGTAAAACGGCAATACATAAAATCTTAGCTAATTTCCATGGCTCTCCGAATAGTAAGCTACCAGAACATACAGTACCCGCTGTCCCTAAACCTACGAATACTGCATAAACAGTGCCAGCAGGTAAGCATTCTCCAGCCTTAATCAATAAATAAAAGCTAACAAAAATTGCAATTGCGGTACCAATCCATTCGAGTGCATTCCCTGCATGCTTTAAGCCAATAACCCAACCGACTTCAAAAAAAGCAGCAATTATGACACTTAACCATTGTTTGTTCATTGCGAATTCCTCCATTTTATTGTTAAACACGGATGTATACTATTATTGGGCAGTTCCCTTTAAGCAAAGTGCGTGGTTTTCCGGCATACCTGATCAAATTACTGACCTACTTGAGCACTTTGGTCTTACCTGATAAGGTTGGTAACATACCCGATCGCTTCTTCGGCTTACCCGATCAAATTACTGACCTACCCGATCATTTCTTCAGCTTCCCTCCCATAGTAGCCAAATAAAAAAGCCTAAGAAACACTGCTGTAAACAGTATCTCCCAGGCTTTTATCCTTCCGTGTCACAAAATCATTTGTGGTTTTCTCTCGGACCAGACTAGCATTGCTACGGAACCCTAGAAAACTATCATATTTGATTGTGCTACTAGTATAGCAAACTATTCAGTCATTTTCTACTCGTACATAACCAACTTTATCAACAAGTGCTTGCCCCTCATCTGATACAATCCAGTCGATAAACTTCTTTACATTAGGATTATCTGTTCCTGCTGTTACAGCATAAAATTCAGATACGAGTGGGTATGTGCCATTACGAATATTTTCCTTTGTGGGCGCAATCCCATCAATGGACAATAATTTAATTTCTTTGTTCTTCACCATTTCTGTTGAGTAAAATCTAAACGTATAGCCAATGGCATTTTTATAATTACGATATTCTGATACCTCATGAATAATACCACCCATACCTGTCGCAACATTTTCAGCAGGTGCTTCCATAATTGGTGTATCTCCCATCATTCTTTCAAGTGCTGTTTGGCTTCCGCTATCAGCTGGGCGTTGAAAGGCACGAATCGCAGCATTTTCACCACCGACTTCATGCCAATTCGTAATTTTTCCAGCGTATATTTGTTTAAACTGCTCCAGTGATAAATTTTCTACGCTGTTCTTTTGATTGACGAAAAAGACAAATGCCTCTCGCCCAATGGGGGTCATGTCAAATGTAAGACCTTCCATCTCAGCTTGCCTCTTTTGTGATTCAGATGGCGCTGCTACAAAAATCAGGTCAACATCTCCTGAAATCAAATTTTGATAAGCTTCAGGTGTACGACTAACCATCACTCTACTTTTATCATATGGATAGTAATCCTTTGGATAGGTTGCTTCTACAAAGGCAGCATACAGTGGATACATCGCCGTCGCCCCATCTAAGCGTGGTAGTGACTCAACTAATTGCAATGAAGCCTTTGTATCTGACTTTACTACTTTATTTTGCTCTGTAAACGGTTGATAGAGTGACACATCAATTTCTGCATCAACAGTTGGAATACTCATTTTGTAGTAATATTGAATAGGCTTAATCGAGGCAATCAACAACGCAATGCCCATTACTCCAGCTAACCATATTTTCCGTTTTGTTGTTGTCAACCAATCAAAAATTAAACAAACGAATAGGACAAATAAACATATCGGAACAGTTAAGAGTAGTCCACTAAAATGTAGCCCGCCACTAATCATTAAATACAACCCAACTACTCCTGTGAAAAATAATAATCCGATTAGTACAAAAAGAGACTGTAGCACCTTCATAATCAACGGCTCCACCTCCAAAAGAGTAATTTTATACTTACTATTTTTATAATAGGTTATTTCCGGAAGATAACACAACTGTTTATTCAGAAAATTATGTTAAAATAAAACGTAGTATTGTAAGGAGGTATTACATATGGCAATTGAAAAAGTACGTGAACATTTAGCACAATGGAATGTGCAACACAAAATACAGGAGCTAAACGAAAGCTCGGCGACCGTTGAACTAGCAGCACAGGCACTCGGGTGCGAGCCTGAGCGCATTGCAAAATCGTTATCGTTTCTCGTGAACGATGGCGCGATACTAATTGTTGCTGCAGGCGATGCCAAAGTCGACAATGCAAAATTTAAAGCAGCCTTTGGTACAAAGGCAAAAATGCTTGGAAAAGATGAAGTACTTGAAAAGATTGGACACGAGGTAGGAGGTGTTTGTCCTTTTGGCGTGAATGAGGGCGTTGCTATTTATTTGGATGAATCACTTAAACGCTTCACAACGGTATTCCCTGCATGTGGTAGTAGCAACTCTGCTATTGAGCTTACTATTTCTGAATTAGAAACTTATACACCCTTTCAAGAATGGGTTGACGTCTGTAAAGGCTGGAACGAGTAAAATAAAAATCGGCGAAACTTTATAAAAAAGCCTCGCCGATTTTCAATTTTATCAAGCAATGTTTTTCAAAGCGAAGCATATCTTTAGTAATGTTCAAGGCTTATATAGTTGTTTCATTCTAATAACAGAAAAAGCCTTACTAAATTTGAATTGAGGGTATAAAAATTAGAATAAATATTTTACTTTTTATTACAGAGTATCGCGTGTAAGAAAATATACTGGAGGGCTGGCAATGAAGACTATAGCGGGAACAATCTCTTTATCTGTTTCTTTTACTTTATTCATTTATTTGTTTGGACTAAAACTGGAGCATTCAATTAAATATGACTCTGGATTCTTTTTTCTTCCAATAATTTTACTGATACTTTCTCTTATTTTCTTTAGACAAGACTATAAACGAAAATAAAGATTTACGAGACTAATGCTCCCTGCATGTGGTAGTAACACTCCTCCATTGAGTTTACTTTTTCTGAACTAGAAACCTATATTCCATATCAAGTATGGATTGACGAAGGCTGAAACGAGTAACATGGCGTAATTATCTGCGCAATTATGTCTCGGCATAATTGCGTACGAGGTTTTGTACTTGCACAAAGCCGATTCCGTGACATCCGCCTGAGGCTTTAGGCCAACAGATGTTTTTTGCGCGAAAGCGTAGTGCAACGAAGCGACAGCAACAGCACGAAGTTGGTCATTCAGTCATTGCCACAGGACGTGGCGTTCTTAGACTGAGTTCCTCTATTTCAGCGGATACTCACCACCTATAGAGGTGGGTGACTTCTGTAACTGTCGCTTCGTTTTCGCTACCAAAACACTTGCTGAAAGAAGTTAAAAGTCTCGCCGTTTTTTATTTAATTTTCTTCTCTATATCCAACAGCTAACCAGTGAGAATCCCATTCTGTTATTTGATTGCCTACTCTACATGATAAGCCACATGCACGATTATCAGCGATAAATGAGCCGATTAACCATTTCTTTGTTTGTAATCCATCTTTTAGCTTTATCGTTATAGAGGGCATTTCCACGTACTGCTGATAAATAAACAAATTATCATCATAATGGGTATACGCAGAGGCATTTGTTTTCGTACCATCCCCTGCATAAATTTCTACAGTATTCCCTTCCCGCGAATAGACAGGTTTCTTGACAAACGGCAAGTTTTCCTGAACAAATGGCTCTGCCGAAAGGTACGTTGGCAACATATATTTCTGAATAGCAGCTCGCTCTTCTGCATTAAAAAGAAGCGGATCATCTTTTCGCTCCCAAATCAGCCATAATAAAATTTTCGATTGCAGTACATATGCAGCAGGTGCGTTAATAATAGCAAGCTGCCTGTCTTTTACAAGTTCCAATAATTGTAGACCTATACGCTCACCATCGGAAGACATATCATCTATTAAAAACTCTACTGGGTGTGCAGGACGATATAAAATATCAATTTTCTCCATGGCTGGCGTATATAGGCCACGAGCTATATTAGCAGTGTTACTAGAAAAAATGATAAGCTCTTGTATAGGAACATATTCCACATCAAAAGGTATACATTTCTTTAAAAACTGTACCTGACAATATTCCTCATAATCTTCCGCAGCCGTTTTCCCTGTAATGATGATTTTAGGTTTTTTCACATCATTTAAATAATGCATAGCCGCAAAAAGTGCACCAGACAAGGTTTTATGTAATGCCGAAACATCATTCGGACTATCAAATCCTAAATGCTGACAAAGCGCTTCATTGATTTCAAAGGTTTCTTGGACAAGAAATGGCGTTTCACCATTTAATTCAAGACATTTTATTTCTCCGTCCTCTGTACAAATAAAATCGAAGCGAGCTAGTATCGATTGTTGCTGTAAATAATCTAATTGGATATATGGCAGCATTTCAGAACGAATGCCTAGTGCTAAAAGTTGTTCATCCGATAAATGCTTAAATTGTTTGCCAACCTTTAAAAATATTTTCCAAAGTATAGTAGATGCATAGTTAATTTCATCGATTTTCTCTTTGGGTAAATCTAGTACATCGTATAAGGCGTACTCAAGGTCCTCAAAGTCTGGAAAGGAATTAGGAAATTTAGAATAAAATGCTTGGCGTTGTTGAAAATAATTGTCCATATTGATTTCTCCTTTTAAGAAGATGAAGAGCCACCTCTAGAGGCACCACCTGAGCCAAAGCCTGATTTTCCAGTGCTGGACGATGAGTGATTTGAATAAGAACTATTCGAAGATGAATCTGAACTATTTGAGAATGAACGCTTGCCACTCGAATAAGAGTTGGAACCGCTTGTATTTGAATTAGAGCTATTTGTTGTTGAGTTATTTGAACTATTAGATGTTGTACCAGACGAATTTTGAGAGCCGTTCGTAGTAATTCCATTTGTATTTTTACTTTCGCTAGCATTACTATGATTCGTACGTGGCACTGCTGAACCGCCACCTCTATCCTCTCTATCTGTACCATCCTTTAGATTGCGGCTTTTATAAATGGCACTTCCTAGCATTGCTCCGGCAGTTGCATACATAAGTCCATTAAAGAAATGATGTGCATAATGAGGCGAATTTTCATCTAAACACTCGAACGAACCATCATCACTTTCTTCCCATTCATCACATGCATTTGCCATGTCGCTGTCATACACACTTTGTAAATCACCACTAGCTGTTGCCGTATTGTTTTCTTCCGTTACATTATTTGTATCAGCTGAAGAGGCAGAGGACTCCCCGACATTTTGACTTTCTGTATTCCCACACGCGGCTAATTGCATAGCCATAAATGATGCTGTTGTGACTGCTATATATTTTTTCATTTGTTTTGCCATTTCGTATTTCTCCTTTATGTCGATACCTAATTTACGAATATCCCCTACTTTAGGTTTCATTTTTTACAAATTCATACATATTATCATAGCACTAAAAACCCCCTGGTGGATTGGAATCATTCATCTCCAGGGAGTTTCGCGCAAAAATATTTATTTAGTCGGTACTGCTTTTCTTCCATATGTCATAAAGCGCCATAGCTTTTCAAATGGCCCCATTTTAAAGAATTTGAACCAGATGACACTAAAGATAATTTGAATGATAAAAATTAAGATTGCAATAATCACCGCATCAGAAGGTGAAACAACTTCAAGCCCCATTAACGACATAAGAGCTAGGCCAATAAAGCTTTGAGCTAAATAGTTTGTAAATGCCATTTGCCCAACTCGTCCAATTGGCTTAAGCAGCTTCGCAATTTTCTTATTTTCTAACAAAACAAATAGACAAGCTAAGTAAAAATACGTTGTCGGAATTACCCCTAAACTAATAACGGAATTTAGATTTTCGTATCCATCTTGAGCTGCAAACCAAATCCATATTGAAATGCCAACAAAAAGTGGGAACGTCACAAATTGTAGCCACTTTATTTGTTTTGAGTATTCACTTACATGACTAATCCAATCAGCTTTTGCTACTAAAAAACCAGTTAAAAACATGATAAAAATAGTAATTGCATCATTTCCTAATAAACCAAAAACAGTTGAAAAGGCTTCTTGATTTGGCATTAATATTTGTCCAAGAATACACAGGATATGAACAGTAATAATCGCAAATAACCATTTACTAATTGTTGAAATCTTTGCATGATAAAAAGGTATCAGTAAGAAACCTATTACTGCATAAATAGCAAGGATTGATCCCCAAAAAACAAAAATATGAACAATGCCAATTAACAATAAAGCTAGTAAACGTCTTGCAAAACGCCATCTTGGCTTATCGCCACGAGCTTCTGCACGCGAAGCAAAAATATAAAAACCTACACCAAAGAGGAATGAAAAAATCGAAAAGAATTTCTTCTCAATAAAAATACCAATAAGCGTACTAATAATACCATTAATTCCACTATAGTCAGGCATCGGACCTCCCTCTACTATTATCTGGTAGGCCGCTACATTAATAAACAAAATGCCAAATAACGCTAACCCACGAATAATGTCTAAGGAAACGATTCTTTCTTTTTGAGGTACGGATGGATTCATTCTTTAAAACTCCTTATCTTTCAAACTTTACTGCACTATAGCTATTTTAGCTTTCCATCCTTACAGCAGTTTTTTTATAAGCTTACAGGAACCTTACATTTTATAGATTTTTCTCATAAGTTAATGCCTTTTTTCTCTTACATTAGTTTTTAATCCCTTTCCAAAAGCAAAAATTTCATATTTTATAGTAACCATTATTTCTTTTAAAAAAGGAGAATAGACGATGTACAGACAACGCAAATTTGGTTTTTGCTACCCTGGATATAAATACTGTGGTCCAGGATGTTCAGGACCAGGTAGACCTATCAACGCTGTAGATTCATGCTGCAAATTACACGACGAATGTTATGCTCGATATGGTAGATCAAGATATTGCGATGAAATGTTCCAAAACTGTTTGCGACCACAAATGAACGCTAATAGTAAAATGGCTAGAGATGCTAGATTGTTTTACAACATCTTCGAAATGCGCAATGGGTTCTTTTAAAGAATAAAGAAAGAGGCTGGGACAAAACCCATCTCTAAACTAAAAAGCCGGCGAAATTTTACGATCAGTAAAATTTCACCGGCTTTCAATTTTTTTCATAAAAA